>JACVJG010000033.1 GCA_015711875.1 Candidatus Solincola jinzensis
GTCGTTGTAACCGTTGGAGGAAACCGCCTCCGCTGCGTCGGCCACGAAAGCCTGGTTCTGGAGCCTCCAGCAGCCGGTGTCCAGCATGAGCACGCCGCCGGCATCGGCAGGGCTTTTGGTGGGCCGCGGGGGCTTTCCTCCCGTCCCTAAAACCTGGAATTCGTAAAGCTTCTCCGAGCCTCTCCAGAGCCAGTCCGATGAGGAGCTTATATACAGCCTGACCCAGCGCGCCCTTACTGTGCCCAGGCTTATGGTTTCCGTGCCCCCGCGGCCGTCGCTTCTACTGAACCTGTCGGTCCAGTTGACGGGGATCCTGCCGCCGTCGGTTGAGGTCTGAATCTTGTAGGAGGTGCCGTAGGGCGTGCCCCATTTCAAGATCACCTGGCTCACGCTCGCCTCCACCCCAAGGTCGACGTATATCCACTGCGGGTCTCCCCCGTCCGCTTCCCAGTAGGTCGCATCGAAGCCGTCGGTGGCGAGGT
Source organism: Candidatus Solincola jinzensis (assembly GCA_015711875.1). The sequence continues at coordinate 483 of JACVJG010000033.1, forward strand.
GCGCGCACTGGTTGTAGTCGTTGGTGGTGCTTGCCCAAGCCGCGCAGTTCCGCGAGATGTTGGCGGCAGCTGGTTGCCCCGCCGAAGGGCCGACATGAATCATCCCCGCCAGCACGAGCAGGCAAAGAAACAGCCAGATGCGCGTCTTCCTCATCCTCTTCACCCCTGGAATACCCTCGTTCTCCGGCACCTTTGCATTTCTTTTTCCGTCACGCACATAACCGTAACGGGCGGCTTGGCGGCTGTCCTTAACCCTTGCCTGATGACACCATCCCGTCGGCATTCATGCATCCGGCCGCCATGTCCTCTCCAACTACATGCCCCCCCGCCTCCATTTGGCGCTCTCATATTCCCTCTTCTGCTAGAGGCCGGCCAAGGCTCCACTCCACTTGCCGTCAATAACGAGAACCTGCCCCTATGAGATCCTCCCCGACAAGGCGGTCACCCGTCCGTGTGCGCCTCCCAACGCGCGCGGTCGACTCGCGGCGTGGGCCGCTCTATTCCGGCGGGGCGAAAACCTCCCTGATCCTGGCCACCGCGAGGATGTCGCCGTCGATGCGCATCCTCCCCGTGGCCACCGCCGTCACCCCGTCGATCCTGCCGGTGGAGACGTTGTAGTAATCGGAGGCCCGCGACCTTACCAGGGCATCGCGGTCCTCCGCCAGGCCCTCCTCCACCGTGATCTCCCCGCCCTTGATGCGCACGGTCCAGTGACCGCCTCCCGCGCCCATGATGTCATAGGCCACCACGGCCTCAAAGCCCTCGGCCTTGTCAGGAAGGAAGCGCATGGGCATGGAGGCGAAGAGCGGTGCCACCGGGGTTTCCTCCCCGACGCCGGACTCGTCCTCCTCTATCTGCCTGATCAACTCCCGCTTGAGCACCTTCCCGGCGGGGTTGGTGGGTATGAGGTCGCGGAAAATGACCCGTGACGGCACTTTATATTCCGCCATGTTCTCCCGGCAGAAGGAAAGGATCTCCTCCTCGCTCGCCTCCGCCCCCGGATGCAGGGCGATGACCGCGGCGGGAACCTCGCCGTATTTCTCGTCCGGCATGCCTATCACCGCCGCCTTCATCACCTTGGGGTGGTTGTAAATGGCGTTCTCCAACTCCTTGGGGAAGATGTTGACACCCCCTTTTATGATCATCTCCTTCTTGCGGTCAACGATGAAGAAGTAACCGTCTTCGTCCCTGTAGCCAATGTCCCCGGTATGGAGCCAGCCATCGCGCAAAGCCTCGGCCGTGGCTTCCGGTTGCTTGTGATAGCCCTTCATCACCGCGGGCCCCCGGACGACTATCTCTCCCACCTCACCGGGCGGAAGCTCGTTGTCGTTCTCGCCAAAAACAGTCACCTCCATCCCCCGTAAAGGAGCCCCCACTGATCCGACCTTCGCCTTCTCGAGGCGGTTGGCGAGACAGCCCCCGCTGTTCTCGGTGAGGCCGTAGCCCTCCAGGATGGGTATGCCGAAGCGCTCCTGGCACTCCCTGAGTTCCTGTTCGGGTATGGGGGCGGCTCCAGAGATGGCCGCCCGCAAGCTGGATGTGTCCACTTGCGCCGCCTCGGGCATGTTCAGCAGGATGGTCCACATGGTGGGCACGATATAAAACCCGCTCACCTTGTATTCCTCCACCAGGGGCCAGAACTCGGTGGCCGAGAACTGGCGCCGCAGCAGCACCGTGCTTCCCGAGAGGAAACAGGGAAGGGAGAGGTCACAGAGGCCGCCGGTGAAGAACTGCGGCAGCACGCACAGTATCATGTCGTCCGGGGACAGATTGACCAGTTCCCTCTTGCTCCGCGAGGCCTTGACAAGCCCGCCATGGGCCAACAGGGCTCCCTTGGGAAATCCGGTGGTGCCCGAGGTGTAGATGATGAAGGCGGTGTCCTCCCCTGACAGCGGCACCTCCTCCCGCAGCCGCGTGGGGTATCCGCCCAGTATGTCAAGGAGGTTCACGGCCCCCTCCATGCCATTCGCGGCCTCCCCCACGGTGATTATCCTCTTCACCGAGGGCATGCGCCCCTCGAGGCTTTGCGGGATGAAGGCGAATCGTTCCTCGAAGGCCATGACCACCGGCTCCGAATCGCCCACCAGGTGGGCGACCTCTTTCTCCAGCCACCAGTTGTTCACCGGTCCCGCAATCGCCCCGATCTTGGCCGCGCCGAAGAGGAGGTAGAAGTACTCAGGCCGGTTGCCCACCATGATGGAGATTATATCCCCCTTGCTCACGCCGTTCTCGAGCAGAAAGTTGGCCACCTGGTTGCTGCGCTCGTCGAGCTGCCTGTAGGAGATGGTCTCGCCATAAAAGAGCATCGCCGGGTGGTCTTTCAGTATCTCAGAGTTCTCCGCCAGCATGTCCCTCAAGGTTTCCATCTCGATACGCCTTCCTATCCGTTCCGTCATTTTACTGCCCTTTCGCCTACCCTGCGTTTGCCGCAGGGGCGTAAGAGCCTCGGCAATGTTGCCTCACATCCGGCTTTCCCGTCCACCCTTCCTGTTCAAAGCCCTGCCCATCATGGCCAGGCCCAGGAAGTAAAGACGGGGAGAGATCCTGCGCAAGAGGTATGTCAGGCGGAGCCCGTTTCCGATCACCACTATAGGCTTGTTGCGCTTAATGGCTGCCACGCTCAGCCGGGCCACTTCCTCGGGTTCCATCGATCTCTCCCTTACAGCGGCGAGCCTGCGGCCCAGGCTTTCGCCTTCCCGGCCGCCCGCCCGTTTCAGCGCGTGGTCGTCGAACCTGGTTCTTACCAGGGTGGGGCAGATGGTGGTGTAGCCGACTCCCGTGCCCGCGAGCTCGCTCCACATGCAATCCCCCAAGCCCACCAGCGCGAACTTGGTCATGGTGTAGGGTGAGGTCAGCGGGAACGCCACCAGGCCGCTCCCGGAGGAAAGCGTGGCGATATGGCCCTGGCCACGCCGCTTCATATGGGGCAGAAATAGGTTGAGGGGAACCAGAACCCCCTTGAGGTTGAGCCTTATCACGCGGTCCCAGTCCGCGATGGAGAAGTCCTCGAACCTGCCCCCGGCGCCCATGCCCACGCAGTTGACAAGGATGTCCACCTTTCCAAGATCCGCGAATATCTCTGCGGCCCTGCGTTCCATTTCGACCTCATCGGTGACATCCGCCTGGATGGGAAGGCATTGGCAGCCTTTGCCCGCAAGGATCTCCGCCGTCCTGCCCGCTTCCTCGGCGTCGATGTCAATCGCCGCCGCGTAACGTACACCCTCCGCGGCAAGGGCCAGGCAAATCGCCCGCCCCAGGCCGCCCCCGGCTCCCGTGACCACCGCGGCCATGCCCGCCAGGCTTTTCATCGCACTCACTTTTCCCTGCCATTGCCTCCCGGCCTTATGCGATCCCATTGCGCAGCGAACTTCACAAACATGCCGGGATGGGTGCTGCCGCTTTCCACCAGGCTCGCCCACGGGCAGGATGGATCGACGTAGATCTTCACCATGCCCGTCTGCTTACTCGCGTCCGAGGGGAATACCTTTCCAAGATCTAGCACGCTCACCTTGCGACGAAGCTTGGAGACTTGAAAACGGGGCTCGGTTATCTGGGGATGAAATGCTCGCCCTTCCAGGCCGTCGCGCTGCCACGGCTCAAGTTCTCCCATCTCCGGCAGATCCACAGGCTTGAATTCCAACGACCACGTCGTCCTGGCGAACCTTTTCACTGTGCCTCGCCAGCCATCGCCCTCCCGCACCAAACTGATGTTCCTGCACAGCAGCTTCTTGGAGCCCATCATCGTGGATGCCTGCGCGTAGACCAACGGGTTTTCAACATAGACCCCGACCTCCGCCCACCCCGGCGCCCCGCCTCTATCGCAAAAGAGAAGTACCCCTGCTTCCATAAACCTGAAGGAGCGCAGATTCACGTGCATGAAGAAAAAAGACATCAGGGGGTTATCGGGCATGCTCAGGTCTTCGGGCAGGTAACCACGGTATAGGTCAAGATCCCTTGGCTTGAGGACCACGGAAATCCCGTAAGTGTCTTCGTCATCCTTGAATACGGACCTTTCCAAGAACGAACTCGCTGCAATCCACATCAGCGCGGCGGCGCCGGTATACTTGATCAAAGCGTGATGCCCGTTATCCATTTCCTTCATCTCCTTCCGCCTGCTCCCAAGTCGCTTTTGTCGAAAGCTGGTTGACATTGGACCTCAACGATCATTACGCCCGGCACGCTGGCGCAATCCCGCCAGAGAAACAGTTAGCCGCCATGTTGGAGTTGCATTGCCGTCCCGCCGTAAACGCTCAGCGTCTGAGCCCCAGGGCCGGCCTCGAGCGAAGCCGTACGCTTATCCCCTTTCCATAGCTTTCGCGGTGGAATATGCCATCTTCTTGAGTATCAAGCCGTACCCTCTCTTGCTTATGCGATAGAGGATGTCAGGAAGATATGCGTCCAGGCCGATTATTATCACTCCCTTGTTCCTTCTGATTCCCTCTATCACCCCGCGCGCTACTTTATCCGGCGAAATCAGCCTTCGGCGCCCCTTTTCGGTGATCTCCCGGCCACGTAGCCTCTTGACATAACCACCGAAGTCCATGCGCTGCGACCCCCAGCGTACCCTGGTATTGGCGCCGATGTTGGTGTTGACGAAGCCCGGGCAGAGGGCCGACACGCCTATTCCATGCAACGCCGCCTCCGGACGCAAGGTCTGCGAGAACCCCTGCACCGCATGTTTAGTGGTGACGTAAGGGGTGGCGAAAACCCCCGGGGCCATGCCAGTCAGGGAAGAGATATTGACGATGTGGCCACCAGTGCCCTGCTCGACCATGCGGGGATAGAAGAAATGGCAGCCGTAGATCACGCCCCACATATTGGCGCCCACGATCCACTCCCAGTCCTCGAGAGGGATGTCCTCGAACCTGCCCCCGGAGCCCACGCCGGCAATGTTGCACAGCACGTCCACCCTTCCCATCTTCTCGTATACCATATCGCGGAATCGTTCTACCTGGTCGGCTTTTGAGACGTCCACTAACTGGCTGTAGACCTCGCATCCCATCGACCTTATTTCCTTTTCCGTGCCAGCGAGGCCTTCCTCGTTCACGTCGGAGATGGCCAGTTTTGATCCCTCCCTCGCGAACGCCAGCGCTATTGCTTTCCCTATGCCGCTTGCCGCCCCGGTAACCACCACAACCTTGCCCCTGAAATCCTGCATGAGTCCTCCCTTTTCGATCCCTGCATGAATAAAGCCAGGCTGCATGTTGTTTCCTTTTACAGGTGACCCGAAAACCGACTCCGTCGTATCGCCCTTGCGCGTGACAATGGGGAACCATTGAAAGCGTTCCCACTCATCCCATACAAATAAGGCGAGGCCGGCGGGAAGCCGCTCGAGCCTCTCCGTTTTCAGCAATTACCCCTTGTGGCCACAGCGTCCCCTGCCTGCCTACATCTCCCGCAATACCCATTCCCGGATCCTTTCCATGGCTTCGGGATAGGATACTCTGGTGCTCCATCCAAGCTCCTCCTTGGCGCGGCTGCAATCGAGATCAAGATCGCGCCCCACGAGGCCTATGGAGTGCCTGGTAAAGGGGGGTTTCAACCCTAAGGGCGTAAAAGCCTTTTCGAATATCAGCCCCAGGCGCCAGGCCAAGGGGAAGGGAACGCTGGAGGATGGCTTTTTCCCCACCATCTCGCCCAGGTCCGTAATATACTGCTTCCAGGTGACATCCCAGTCGTCCCGGAAGTGGAATGTCTTGCCCTCTCCCGCGGGCAAGGTCCCGGCCAGCGCCATCCCCTCCACCAGGTTCTCCACGTAGATCAGGCTCGCGCTGTGCTCTCCCTTGTCGACCAGGGGCACCGAGCCCTTGCGGAACTTTTCGATGAATTCCCTCACCCATACGCTGCGGGGGCCGGTGACGTTGCAGGGGCGGATCACCGTTCCGACGATCTCTCCCCGCCCCTGGTACTGCCAGAGCAGCCTCTCCGCGTCGAGCTTGGCGTCTCCGTATGGTATCCCCGTCCTGGTGGTGGCGTAATCCTCTTTCCATCCCTTGAGGTGGATACCCATGCCGATGGCGCATACCGAACTGACGTAGACGAAGCGCGGCACCCTGCCGGAGCACTCGTCAAGCAGGTACTTGGTGGCATCATACATGATCGAATAGTACGCCTTGCGCGGCCCCCAGTCGGCGAGCCTTCCCGCGAGATGGAAAACGACGTCCACGCCGCCGCACAGGCCCTTGACCGACTTGGGATCCGTCAGATCCGCGAAACGCACCTCGAAACCCTGTTCGACAAGCCCGCTCGCGTCCTCGCCCGGGAACGCAACCGCCCTTATCTCCATGCCCCTTGCGGCCAGTTCGGGGCAGAGGAAGGAGCCGATAAAGCCTGCGGCTCCGGTGACCAATGCCTTCATCATCAACCCCCTTAACGGAAACCGGTCTTATTGACCGGTCATGAACCGAAGGCTCCGCCTTCCTATCCGTCCAGCGGCTTCGCCCATCCCTCGCCTTCGACCGCGTAAGGCATGGGTGGCGTTGCGTGCTCGGCCACCGGCACTCCCGGATGCAGCTTGCTGCGCAAGGCGTCGGAGCACATGGCCCCGAACGGCTTGGCCTCCTCCAGCCCCAGGGCGCGAACGTTCATGGCCAACCGGTGATCGCTCCTGCCCGCTTTCACCCTCAGGTCCTTCACCATGCAATTGCGCACGAGGCCGTCGATCTCGGTCACGGTGCGCAGGATCCTGCCGTCATGGTTGCTGAAGGAGACCATGTCCAGGCCCGGCAGCTTGACGCCAAGGGTCTCGGTGCCGCCGAAAGACAGGAGAGGCTCTCCGCTCTCCGGGTCAAGCACCTCGCACTCGAAGCGGCGGCCGCTCAGCTTGAAAGGTATGCGCGTCTCGAACTTGGGGTAGCCCCATATCTCCCGGCCAGCTGCGCGAGCCTGGGGGATGGTCACCGGCATCTCCAGCACGTATCCCCCTATGTTCCACTTGCTCCCATCCTGCTTAAGGATATTCGCCATAGGGAGTCTGGGATCCGGGAACGCCTCGGGCACCACCATGAAGGAGATGAACACCTCGTCGTAACCTCCGATGCTGACCTCGCGGTACTGCATTAAGGCCAGGGTGACCATGGCCTTGGTCCCGAAGAAACGCACCGGCTTCAGGCCGGTGCCCTCAAGTATGGGAAGCGTCCTGTCCGCTTCCACGAAAAAGTTGAGGATGCGCACCGACATGTCATAGAAGAACATGGGCAGGTCAACCCGCCCCTCGCTGGTCATGACGCTGGTGCGCGGCACGTCAAAGAAAAAATCCTTCATCTCTACCTCCTGACCCTTTCCATCGCTCTCCGCTCATAAAAGCGGCTGACCTCATAGGCGCTGTCGCGGAAACGCGGATCGTCAACTCTCCACTCCACGATCGTGAGGATCGTTCTCCCCCGCCTGCGCGAACACCCCTAACGCAAGCCCTCTCTTCACCCGTGACGCCGCCACCTCGTCTATGCATGCCCTCTTTTTTCCTTTGCGAACTCCTCCAGGCCGCGGAAAGCAGCATTGAACATGAATACCAGCTCGTCGATTATCCTTTCCGCCGGGTAGGGATCATCGGAGTTCTCCCAGTCTATCAGAAGGTCGTTAACGGCGCCGCCGAGCGCCATGGCGAACAGGCTGTAATCCCGATCCGGGATCATCCCCTGCTGGATCATCAGATCCAGCTGGCCTTCGATGATGCGGGCGAACTCGCGGGATATCTCCCTGCGGTGGCGTTCCAGCTCCCGGCTTATTCCCACCACTTCAAAAAGGGAGATGCGGATGTGGCGCGGGTCGTCCAGGTAGGAATGGACGAATGCTGAGATCCCCGGCCTCACTCGGTCCCTCGGGTCCTTGGTCTCCATCGCCAACGCCTTGAAAACGGCAGCGCGCGCGTGATCGATAACCTTGTCGAGCACCGCCACCAGCAGAGCTTCTTTGCTCGGAAAGATCTCGTAGAAGTGCCGGGTAGCGACATGCGCAGTCTCGCATATGCGCTCAATGGGCGTGCGCGAAAAGCCGTCTCTTGCGAAAAGCTCCAGCCCCGCCTCTATGAGCCTGGAGCGCCTATCCTCGCGTCGCCTCTCGACGCTTAGCCCTCCGTAGGTCCTGTTGTTGGCGGCTTGTCCCTTCTTGATCTTACCAGCCTCCCAGCTCATCGCTCAGCCAGGCCCAAAACACCTGTACGTTCAAGCTGCAAGCTACCAGCATAAACAATAGCATCGTTTTGGCTTATTTGAAAAGATGTATTTTATATTTACTCGTTCTTTTTGATTTATAATTCTGGAATTATGACTTCAGTGCTTGTTTTAATATCATTTTTATAAAATATTAATTTCCTTTTTACAGGGCCTCTTCTGCACCTCTTGACCGAGTCAAACCGCAGGCTACATGCGAGAGCCTTCCAGCAGACGCTACACTCAAATTGAGGGGGAAACGCTATGACGCGCCCCTTGAGCCTGAAAATCATCCGGAGCGCTGTTAAGAATCGGGGGTGATCGGTGTCGGCATCATCTTTTACCGCTTACTGCAAGAGCAGCATTCCGAAATGAAGATATTCGCACAGGATCAGCCACTCCTCGAGTATGGATCACTGATTCTACCGCAGCGGAGTAAGGATCTGTTAGGGCGGTTTTTCAAGCATGATATGGGTCATGCTCCCCGCCCTCAGCCTCCCGGCAATTCTTATGGTTTTTATTTCTTTTAAACATTTTCCTTATAAGGTTAGTTGGCGGAAAGGGGCTTGTCTTGACGATGAATCCAATGAAAACGGAGGGTTAAGGAGGCATATGACATGAATACGACGATGAAAACGAAGCTGAAAGCTGAACTGTCCGGCGGTGGGCTTTCGGAAAGATGCAGTAGGTTGAAGCAGAGAGCACTTTCCGAAAAATACTATATCGACGTGGAGCGGGCGCGCTATTTCACCTGGGCCTGGCGGGAGATGGGCGCGGAAGGCGTGAGCAGGCCCTGCATGCGCGCCGCCAGGGCACTCGAGAAGACGCTGCGCAACGTGACCATCCGCATCGAGGACGACGAACTCCTGGTGGGCGTGAAGGGCTCGCGCGGCCTGTCCGAGCCCCTGAGCGTGGAGCGCGGCAGCTTCAACAACTCCTTTGAGCTATTGCTGCATCCGCGCGCCAGCCGCGAGCTCACCCTCCCTATCGGGGGGCTGAGCAAGCAACGCCAAGACCAGTTGGCAGACATCGACGAGGATTCCCGCCGCGAGCTCATGGGGGAAATCCTGCCCTACTGGCGCGGTAAAACGGCCATGGAATACAAGCTGGCGTTGTGGGAGCAAGAGGGGGTCTACGCCGGCACACCCCCACTCGACCCCCTCTCCGTCCATCGCCTGGTCAAGGCCATGGGCGGCGCGAGGAAAGCGGTAAGGCAACTGACCGAAAGCATAGGGGGCAGCATCGGGGTCAGAAGCCTGAAGTCGCTTCCCCTCCTGCCCAAAATCGCGAAACAAGTGGCAGACCTTATCCCTGACCAGATCATCACAGCCCTCAACCTGCAGGGGCATACCGTCCCTGGCTACAAGCGCGTTCTAGACATGGGGTTCAAGGGCATCGCCGCCCTGGCCGAGGAAAGCTTGCGCTTGCTAGAGCCCGGCGACGCGGATTCCAGGAGCAAGGCAGACTTCCTGGAGTCGGTGATGGTGTCGGCGCGGGCGGTATGCGATTACGCCGTCCGCTACGCCGAGCTTGCGGAGGAGATGGCCGCACAAGCCGCCGAGAGCCGGAAGCGTGAGCTGCTGGCTATCGCGGAACGCTGCCGGCGCGTGCCCGCCGAACCCCCGCGCACCTTCATGGAGGCACTGCAGTCCATATGGATGACCCAGGTGGCCCTGTACCATAGCTACGGCCTGGACAACGTTTTCTCGCCGGGGCGCCTCGACCAGTTCCTCTACCCCTTCTACCGGGCGGACCTGGAGGCCGGACGCATCTCACGCGAGGAAGCCCTGGAGGGTCTGGAGGAGTTGCTCATAAAACTGTCCACCAGCCTCATTTTCGGCCCCAACAACATCACCATCGGCGGCCTGAGCAGGGATGGAGAGGACGCCACAAATGAGGTGTCCTACCTGTTTCTGGAAGCGCTGGAGAACATTAGGGGCATGGGGAATGGCCTGGCCGTGAGGATCTCCCAGAAGACCCCCCGCGAATTCCTGCTGAGGGCCTGCGCCGTCAACCGCCATACGGCCGGGGTAGCCTTCTACAATGACGAGGTTGTCATCAGGGATCTCAAAGCCGATGGTTATTCCCTAGCTGACGCCAGGGATTACTCCATAGTAGGGTGCGTGGAGCCCACCTCGACCGGCAATGACTTCTCCTACACCGCCGGAAACGTTATCTGGATGGTGGGGGTGCTGGAGATGGCCCTGAACCGCGGCCGCCGCCTGCTCACGGGCTACCGCCGCGTGGGCGATAACACCCCGGACCCCAGCACCTTCCGGACCTTCGAGGACGTCAAGGACGCCTTCGCCAAGCAGCTCAAGTTCACCATCGCCAAACTGGTGCGCGCGGCGGAACTAAAGGACTTGGCTTTCGCCTCCTTTCCCACGCCGCTGCTGTCGTCGACCATCGAGGGATGCATGGAATCGGGGCGCGACATCACCTGGGGTGGGGCGAAATACAACAACGGGCACGTGAACGCCCAGGGGCTGGCCACGGTGGCCAATTCCCTCGCGGCCATCCGGTGGGCGGTGTTCGAGAAAAAGATCTGCACCATGGAGGAGCTGGTCGGCCACCTGCGCGACAACTTCAGGGGCGCCGAGAACTTGAGGCAGGAGCTGCTGCGTAAGGCTCCCAAGTACGGCAACGACGACCCCCGCGCTGACGAGCTTGCGGTTTGGGTGGCGGAGGTGTTCTGCGAGGAAGTGAGGAAACACCGTTCCTGGAGGGGCGGGATATACAGGCCCAGCCTCTTTTCCTCGGGCACGCAGGACCTGGAGGGCGCCATCTGCGGGGCCACGCCGGACGGCAGGCGGGCGGGTGAACCCGTATCCAACGGCATCTCCCCCACCAATGGCACGGAGTGGAACGGCATCACCGCCGTGTTCCACTCCGCCGCTGCGGCGGGCAGCCCCCTGGTTAGCGACGGCACGGCGCTGAACCTCAATCTCTCGCCCCTCGCCATCGCCTCGCAAGAGGGCCTGGAAAAGCTGGCCTCCACCGTAGAAGCCTTTTTCGTGCTGGGCGGGAGGCACGTGCAGTTCAACCCCCTGGACCGGGAGACCCTCAAGGACGCCCAGGCCCACCCGGAGAGATATCCCGACCTCACGGTGAAGGTGTCAGGATATTCGGCCCGTTTCGTGGAGCTCTCCAGATCGCTGCAGGACGATATCATAAAACGCACCGAGTTCTGCGAGGTCTAGCCACATACGATATACGCGGGGCCGGCGCCCGAGCGCCGGCCCTCCAAAGTGCAACTCCCCGATCCCGTGTCCATGAAACACGGTCGATGAGAACCTCCTTCGAAGCCCTGTTGTCTTGGCCTTACGCCCGCTATACGTGCCTGCCTGAATAGGGGACTTACCGAAAATCCTCCATTTTGTCCCGTTTGCCACCTCCTTTTGGCTCTTTTCTGGCAAAACCTCAAACGCTTGGATAA
>MU158533.1:0-4098 GCA_015711875.1 Candidatus Solincola jinzensis
AGCATCTGGCGAAGTTCGCGGTTCCCAGGTACTACCGCGTGGTTCCCGAGCTGCCCAAGACGGAGACGCACCGGGTGATAAAGAAGCGCCTGGAGGAACTCGGCGTCACCGAGGACACCTACGACCGCGACAAGGCGGCGGCGGGCGCCTGAGCGGTGGGGGTTTGGCCATGGCGAGAACGCGGACGCGCATAGGTTGTCGGCGATGTCGCGCCGGCGTGGATGCCGGCAAAGCGGGCGGATGCTTTATCCCCATAAGGCGAAGCCGTGCGAGCCGGGCGCTCGGTCAAGGGCGGCCTTACCTTGAAGGGTACGACCGATTCGATGGTTTCCCAAAGTGAGGAACCGGTCTGTCCGTGGAAACGGCACCTGGCGTATCAGGCAGAATATGGCAAGAGAGGCGTTGAAGGCGTTGAGGAGATGAGAGGAAGGCAGTAACAGATGGGGGACGACGTCTATATCCTCGGGGTGGGGATGATCCGCTTCAACCGCTATCCCGAGAAGACCATCAAGATGATGACCGCCGAGGCGCTGCGGGCGCTGCTGGAGGACGTGCCCGTGGATGTTAAAGACATCGAGGCGGCATGGTTCTCCAATTCCGGCTGGGGGATGTCACAGGGGCAGCACTGCATCCGCGGGCAGGTGGCGCTGGCTCCCCTGGGGATACAGGGGATACCCATCACCAACGTGGAGAACGCCTGCGCCGGGGCCTCCACCGCCCTGCACTCCGCGTGGACGGCGGTGAAGGCGGGGCTCTACGACCTGGTGCTCGCCGTGGGCGCCGAGAAGGTCTATTTCCCCGAGGACCGCAAGAAGATGATCGAGGGCTTCGCCTCGGGGGCGGACGTGGAGTTCGTGCAGGGCATCATCGCCGCCTTCCAGGCCGACGCCGCCAGGAAGGCAGCGGAAGCGGGGGTCGAGGGCAAAGAGGGGGAGAAGAAGGGCAAGGGGCATTCCGCCTTCATGGACATCTACGCCATGGGGGCGCGCATGCACATGAAGGCCTACGGCACCACCCAGCGCCAGCTGGCGGTGATCGCCGCCAAGAACCACCATAACGGCTCCCTCAACCCCATGGCTCAGTACCAGATGGACATGACGGTGGAGGAGGTGCTCGAGGACTACCTCGTGGCCTACCCCCTAACGCGCGCCATGTGCGCGCCCATCGGCGACGGGGCTGCGGCGGCCCTCATATGCTCGGAGCGCGCCCTGAAGCGCTTTCCGCACGCCCGGCCTGTGCGCATCCGGGCTTCCGTGCTGGTATCGGGCTCGCTCCCCGACAGCGGGCTGGAGGGTATAGGTAAGCGGGCCAGCGGGCGTGCCTACGAGGCGGCGGGCCTGGGGCCTGAGGACATAGACGTGGCGGAGGTGCACGACGCTACCGCCTTCGGGGAGCTTCTGCAGTACGAGGAGATGGGCTTCTGTCCCCAGGGCGAGGGCGGGCCATTCGCGGAATCGGGGGCCACTTCCCTGGGCGGCAGGCTGCCGGTGAACACCAGCGGTGGGTTGGAGTGCCGTGGGCACCCCATCGGGGCCTCCGGGCTGGCTCAGGTGTACGAGCTGGTCATGCAGCTCCGCGGCGCGGCGGGGCCGCGCCAGGTGGAGGGGGCGCGCATCGCCCTGGCCGAGAACGGCGGTGGCTTCATCGGCATGGGCGAGGCCGCCATGTGCGTGCACATCCTCGAACAGGCATAGGGGCCAGGCCTCGCCTGGTGCCTGAGGCCGTGGCTGATCCAGAGAAACCTGGTCCCGATCATTGCCTTGAAAAGAAGGAAAAAGCAAAACAGGCAGAGAGGAACGGAAAAACACCAAGAGGTGGCATTCAACAGCGGCATGGAGAACGCGATCTCAGAGTATTCCAGAGGCGGGAGGAAGCAGGAGGCGGCCGGGGAATTGCTGTGCAAGCGCGCATCGACGCGGTCAAAGATCCGGAGGCGTTTTGTCTGTGATCGGTAAGGGTCAGTGCCTGACCCGGCTCGGTGGTCGCTTCGCCTGGCAGCCTGAGGCACCAGGCGAGGCCTGACCCCATTGTCTGGGAGAAGGGGGTAGATGGCATGAAAGCCGACGTGAGCGAAGAGCTCAGGATGCTCGACGGCATGGCCAGGGATTTCGCGGCCAGGGAGCTCGTGGAGGAGAGGGAGGAGCACGACCGTTATCCCTTCGCGCCCCTCTACGAGGAGGTGCTGGCGAAATCCCTTGAGGTGGGATTCTTTTCCATCATGCTGCCGGAGGAGGCCGGCGGCCCCACGGAGCCGGTTACCGCGCTCTGCCTGGTCCTGGATGAGATATGCCGCGCCGACGCCAGCCTGGGCGGCGCGGTGTTCACCCAGGCCCTGGCGCAGGAGATCATGCGCCAGGCCGGTGCCATGGACTTGGTGGCGCGGGATGCCGATGGGGATGGCGACCTCAGGCAGGCCCTCATCGCCTTCCCCTCTTTCGACAATCCTTCTGAGGCGGGCAACTGCGCTGCTTACGCGCGCAGTGAAAGAGGGATTGAACTCAGTGGGAAGGTGGAATTCGTGGCCTTGGGCGGCATCGCGCGCCGAGCCCTTATCCCCGCTCGCGCGCAGGGCATGGATGGTTATTCCTTCTTCCTCGTGGACCTCGAGGAGGCGGGCGCCTCTATCTCTGAGCCCGTGCTCAGCCTGGGAATGCACGCCTGCCCCGTCGTGGACTTCGAGCTTTCCGGTGCCCGCGGGGTCCTGGTGGGAGAGGAAGGAAAAGGCGCGGAGTACTTCGAGGCAGCGGCCGACCGCTTGAGCGTGGCCGCCGCCGCCATCGCCGGGGGAATAATGAAAGGATCCTTCGCCGACGCCCTGGAGTATTGCCAGCAGCGCGAGCAGGGCGGCAGGCACATCATCGACTGGTCCGAGGTGAGGATGCTCCTCTCGTCCATGGCCGTGTCCTGCAAGGCCGCCGACATGCTGGTGGAATGCGCCGCCCGCGCCGTGGACCGCGGCGACCCGGGCTGGGAGCTGGCATCTCGAGCCGCCGCTCTGCAGGTGCAGGCGATGGCCACGGAGGTCACCTCCAACGGCATCCAGCTTCTGGGAGGCTACGGCTACATGAAGGATTACGGGCAGGAAAAGCGCTTCCGTGACGCCAAACAGGCGCAATCGTTGCTGGGGATGACTCCCCTGCGTAAGCTCGAGTACATCCGGCGCGTGGCTGACGGGGAAGCGGCCTGGTGAGGATAAGGGGGTAGGGAGATGTTCGAGGGGATCAAGTCATCGGCCCTGCTGGACAGGGACCCCCGTCTCGAGGACGTCATGTGCAGCCTGGACAGCCTGGGGAAGATGCCCTCCGCCGTCTCGGGCGAGATAAGGGAAGCGGTGGCCCACGCCCGCCGTTTCAACGACGCCGTGGCGCGGCCATATGCCCTGGAGCTGGACCGCAGGATGAGCGAGGACCCCACCTACATACCCTGGGACCTGGTGAAGGAGATCAACCGCTGGGGATTCTACACCGCGTGGATCCCCAAGATATTCGGCGGCAAGGGCTGGAACCTGGGCTCCATCACCCCCGTGGTGGAGGAGCTGTGCTCGGTGTGCGCGGGCATCGGCAACCTCATCGGGGTGCAGTATTTCGGCCTCTCCATCCTCTTCGCGGGATGGAACATGCGCATCACCGACAAGATCTGCCGCGAGGTGGTGGAGGGTGAGCGCACCGGTGAGCCCTGCCTGGTGGCGGGCCTGGTCACCGAGCCCGAGGCCGGAACCGACGCCGAGGAAGTGGAACTCCTTTCCAAAGCGAGGGTCAGGTGCCACGCCCGCAGGGTGGAGGGCGGTTACGTGGTCAACGGCACCAAGGTCTTCATCTCCAACGGCCATGTCTCCACCTGGCACATGCTCATCGCCTACGAGGATCTGGAGCGCCCCGAGGAGACCATGATCCTCTTCGCGGTGAGGAAGGGCACCAAGGGGTTCTCTTTCGGCAGGATGGAGAAGAAGATGGGGCAGAAGGGGTGCCCCGCCAGCGAGATGATCTTCGAGGACTGCTTCATACCCGACGAGGACGTGTGCATCAGCGCCTCCCAGATGAAAGGGATGAGGCGCGGCGCCAAGGGCACGGGCATGCAGCTCATCGACTTCGTGGTCTC
>MU158533.1:4108-11942 GCA_015711875.1 Candidatus Solincola jinzensis
GGGTGGGGGCCATGGGGGCGGGGGTGGCGCGCGGCGCCTACGAGGCGGCGTTGCGCTTCGCGCGCGAGACGGTGGTGGGCGGCAAGCCTCTCGTCAACCACGAGTGGGCGCAGTGCCTGCTGGCGGAGATGTACGCCAACGCCGCCCTGGCGCGCCTCACCTACATGGAGTGCAACCATATAAACGGCCTCTACGGCATGGCCTCGCTCTTGAACTTGAAGCCCATGTACTATTACCTGCGGGCTGTGCCCACGGCGGTGCTGGACCGTGTCATGCCCGCGGTCAACGGCTTCGATGCCACCACCAGGCTCTTCCGCAAGATAGTCATGGATGGCCAGACGGACGCTGAGGCGCGGCGCGCCTCCGGCTGGGCCTCGCTCTCCAAGTTCGCCGCCACCGACCTGGGGATAAAGAACTGCCAGCTGGCGGTGGAGTTCATGGGCCGCGCGGGCCTGAGGCACGACGGCTGGGCGGAGAAGTTCCTGCGCGACTCCAAGCTGCTGCAGATCTACGAGGGGACCAACCAGCTCAACCGCCTCAACCTCTTCAAGTGCATGATCGCGCCCTCGGTGCCCGAGGCACGCGTCTTCGAGGAGTAGAGGGGGAGATGCTCTTGAGTATAGGCTGGCGGCTGCGTGGCGCCATACCTTGAGATCTCGCTGTCGACCATGCGGTGGCAAAGAATGGAAAGGACGCCACGCGGTGGAGCCGTTTGCTCCCGCTGCCGCCGCTCAAAGTGGAAACAGGGGCTCTCCAGGGAGAGGCAAGTGCCATGAGTTGAAGCCGTTTGCTCCCGCTGCCGCTCCGAAAGCCTTTGCCGATCGCGCTGGCGGAGCGTCGCAAAGATAGCGAAATGAGGAGGGATCTACGTTAAAGGGAAATGGTGGCAGTGGAGCGATGACCTGACGGCGTAGATATGGCGAGGACGCGAAGGCCGGTTCGGGAAAAGCGCGCTTCAGGCTATGCAGGTGACGGGAAAGGGGGAGAGATGACGGATACTTTGGACACGGAGATGGACGTGGAAGAAGGAGTGGAGGAAGCGGGGCGAGCTGCGAAGTCCGGGGAGTTGTACACCTGGCATGAGGGCATGCCCTGGAACCCGGTGGAGCGGGTGATACTGGAGCGGCGCAGCGTGCGCAAATACAAGGACAAGCAGGTGCCGGAAAAGCTGGTGCGTCGCGTCCTGGAGGCGGGGCGGTTCGCGCCCTCGGCGGGAAACTCCCAGCCCTGGCGCTTCGTGGTCATACGGGACCGCGAGATGATCGAGGAGATGGAGAAATACGTGCGCCTGCGCTGCCGCGTGCTCAAGTTCCTCCTCAACTGGCAGACCAGCCCGCTGGGCAGGCTGGCCTGGCTCAACACGCAGATCACGGCCAGGGTGTTGCCCAACCTCATGCATCCCATACCCTTCGGCGCCATAACCCTCATCGCCGACGGCAAGCTCAAGCTCTTCCACGGCGCCCCCACGGTGATCCTCATCCTCATGGACAAGCGAGGCGCGGCCAAGCCCGAGGTGGATGTGGGCATCTGCGGTCAGAACATGGTGCTCGCCGCCCACAGCCTGGGTCTGGGCACCTGCTGGGTGGGGTTCGTAGAGGTGTTCAAGTTCGGCACCAAGTGGAAGAAAAAACTGGGCATCGAGTGGCCGTATCGTCTCGTTGAGGGGATAGCCCTTGGCTACCCGGTGGGCAAGCCGGACGGCATGATCGAGCGCGAGCTGCAGGAGATCGACTGGTGGGAGGACGGCCGCAAGAGGGTTGTGTTCTAGCGCCGCCCATGTCGGCCATCGTTGATGCGAGGTTTCCGGGAAGGGAAAGGAATGTGAAAGGCACGTCAAGGAGATGAAAGGCACGTCAAGGAGAGGAAGCGGGGAAAACGGGGATCTCGGCTCACCTGGAACTTTTTGCCTTATTGGAAACTGGCTGGAAAAGGACCCGGCCCTGGAGCGAGACCCTCGCCGGTCAAGCGCCACCCGCGCTCCGAGTGGTTCCATGGCTTCACGGTGAGAGGAGGAACGGAAATGGCGTTTCTGAGCCTTAAGGAGAGGTTGACCATACCTACCTTTGACGATCCCGAACGTTGCACCTCGGGTTGGGTGGTCATCGACCACGAGAAGTGCAACGGCTGCGGCAACTGCGCGCTCATCTGCCCGGGCGCGAGCCTGTACGTGGCGGGGGTCGGAAAGGACAGGAAAGCGTATATGATCGACAAGCCGGTGCCCGACTGCCTGTCCTGCAATGACTGCATGGCCATCTGCAAGCGGGGGGCCATTAAGGTAAGCGTCACCTACGATTTCGGCGCTTTCTACAAGGTTCTGCACCGCGGCGAACTCTGCCCACCCCGCAACTTCTGACAATGAAACGTGCCCTACATCTTGGGCTGCATGTCCGGGCGGTCGCGGTTGGCGAGCCACCAGCGGTAGAGGACGGGGTAATAATCGCGGATGCGGGGGCAGGTGATGCCCGTGCCCTCCAGGGCTTTCAGGGTGTTGGTGGCGTCGAAGAGGCCGACGTGGTTCACGTAGGTCATGGAGTCGGGAGGGATCTTCACCAGCTTGAAGATCCAGCCAAACCTCGTCGCAATAAAATCAACCAGCCAGGTGGGAAGGGTAATGCCAGATGTCCCGCCTACGGTGAGCTCGTATATGGCCTCGAACATCTCCCGCGCGGTGGGAGGGTCCGGGTCCACTACATGGAAACATTTACCTATAGAATCGGGGTTGCGCGTGATGGCGGTCACCGCGTCGGCGATGTAGTCCACGGGGACGAAGTTGGGGCGCGCCTTGCCCTCGCCCAGGTACAAAGGAGGTATGCGCAGTTTGCCGAGCGCGCGCAGCACCCCGAAGGTGAGGTAGATGTTGTCGAACTTGTCCGTCTCCCCGGTACGGGAGTCGCCCAGCACCCCCGCGGGGCGGATGATGATGGCGGGGAGACCCTCCTCCATGGCGCGGCGCACCTCCACCTCACCCCAGAACTTGGTGGCGAAGTAGTTGTTGATGAGCTCCTGGCCCGCGTCGAGTTCGTCCTCGTAGATGACGCCCTCTCTCTCGGCGTGCACCACCACGGAGCTGAAATGCACGAGGTGGGAGAGGTTGGGACAGGCCTCGCAGAATTTGACCACGTGGCGTACGCCCCAGTAGTTGACCTTCCTGGCCAGGCCCTCGGGGACGAAGAGGTCGAAGGCCCCCGCCAGGTGCCAGACCTCGGTGGCGCGTTCGGAGAGCTCTCGGTAGAGCTCGGGGGAGAGCCCGAGCCTGGGGTCGGTGACGTCCCCCGCGAAGGCGCGCAGGGCGCCGGGGACCGCCTTCCCCTCCCTCTCGAGCGCCGCGATATCCTCGCGCGCCCGGGCGAGGAATTTCTCCTGCACCAGAAAGTCGAAACGCGCTTCTGGGTCGTCCGCGAGGAGGCTGCGCACCTGCCAGCGCCCCAGAAAGCCAGGATAGCCGGTGAAGAAAAGGCATCTTTCCGCCACGTTCACCCTCCCAATGTGTACAGCCTTCCGGCTACGCGTCCCCTCCCGAAAGATCGGCAAGACAAGCATATCAGGGAGAGAACGAATAATGAAGGATTTTCTGTATGTTATATCCTGCCGACACTCCAGGCGTTTTGCGGCCTAGGGGCGGTGAAAGAGAGGATGGCAAAGGCTTTTCGCGCGCTTGTGTCCTATCCGCACACCGGACATCTTAAGGCCTCGAGCCTAGCTTCTCGCGGACGATTAGGGCGAGGGCGCCAGGCGGCATCACAGGCGCATAAGGGTCTCAAGCCAGCGGGAGAGCAGGTGACGGCGTTCCCGGCAGTTTATGCATGACGGCTGTCGGGCGCTTGCCGACCTCGGGTTTTGGGAAAATGCGTCCTTTCCGTGCATGGCCTGTGTGTGCCGCATGCGGCGGCCCATTTCCCGGATCCTGACCTTGATGTCTCTGCGGGGCGCGCGCCGAGGCGGGAAACCGCGGGCAGATCAGGGGCAGGCAGTAGGCCCAAGACCGGTTTGGCGCGAAGACCTCGCGGCTTCGATGCGGGGAAAACGGGCATACGGATGCCAGCGCGAGACCAGGCGATAACGCCAGAGATATGAGAGGAAAGCGGCAACGGCGAGGGGCGAAGGAGGAAGGCGATGGGAATTCGCGAATGGAGCTCAAGCAGGGGTCCCGAGTGGCTGTGCGGGAAGGTGGCCCTGGTGACGGGGGCCGCATCGGGCCTGGGGAGGGGAATAGCCCTGGCCCTGGCGGCGAAGGGGTGCGATCTGGTGCTGGTGGACATCGACGAGGAGGGGATGCGCGAGACGGCGGCGCGGGCGGAGGAGCGCGGAGCGAAATGCCTGATGAAGCGCGCCGACGTGTCAAGCCGCGGGGAGATGGAGCGCATGGCCTCGGAGGCGCTGGAGGAGTGGGGCCGCGTGGACGTGCTGGTGAACAACGCCGGCGTGGGGGTGGGCGGGGAGCTGGTAAACATTCCCATAGAAGACTTAGAGTGGATCACCGGCGTGAACCTCATGGGGGAGGTCTACGGCACCCGCCTCTTCCTCCCCGGCATGGTGGAGCGAGGTGAGGGCCACGTGGTGAACGTGGGCTCCCTCTCCAGCCTGGTGGTGCTCCCCTTCCACATCGCCTACACCACCACCAAGTTCGGCCTGGCGGGGTTTTCCGAGGCTCTGTGGGCGGAATGCCGGCGGCACGGCGTGGGGGTGACCCTGGTGTGCCCGGGCGCGGTCAAAACCAACATCGCGGCGGGGACGCGCGCCTACCCGAGCTGCGAGCGCCAGCGCGAGGTGACGGAGAGGTTCGAGCGCATGCTCCAGGAGAGGGGCATGGACCCCGAGGAGGCGGGGGAAAAGGTGGTGGAGGCGGTCATCGCGGACCGCTTCCTGCTCATCCTGGGGCGCGAGGCCTACCTGCTGTATTACCTGCGCCGCCTCTTCCCCGGCCTCATGCGCCGGCTGGTCGCCTTCCTCACTGCCCGCGCCTCGAAAGAGTAAGGGTAAGGGGATGAGGGTATGGAGAGGAAAACCTTTACAGGGCAGGGTAAAGGGGCGTAAGCGCGTCGTCTTTCAGGCAAAGGCATATCCCTCCCATCGCGCGACGCCTTTCTTCTGGCCTCATGCTCTGTTCGGTTGCTCGCCTTGATGCTCATACCTCAAAAGAGATGCTCGAGGTGACTCTATAGCGGTGCGATCGCTGATAGCGATACCCCGTGTTGTTGAAAAACGGGGCTGTTACCACGTGGCGCTTCGCGGCGGTGGGTATAGCTGTACGGGTAGGCCATGGCATGGTAAGGGCCCACCGCGTCCTTGTCCCTTTTTGCTGCCAGGGAAGTTAGATATAGCGAAGCGGGTGGCCAAAGAGGTCACGATATGCCAAAGCCGGCAAGGAGGAAAAGAGGAAAGCCTCACGGCCTTTACGCTTTTCGTTTCGACCAGAGATCAAAAAGCTTTCATGAAGAAGAATCGGAGGCTACAGGATCTCTACTGGCGGGAAGGCTTATAGCCTGGGTACAGGCGGCTTAACGCCGTCGGCGGTATATCTAAGGGTCGAGAGAAGGAAGTGACGACGCGGTTGTGCTGTGAGGGATTCATGAGGCTAACCGACGGGGTTGCGAGGCTTTATCGCCGTGGACCGCATGTGGCGGGAAAGCCGAAGGATGGGAGGAAGCCAAAACTGGATCGGAAGCGGGAGGTCAGCATGAAAAGGCTGGACGGCAAGCGGGTGGTGATCACCGGAGCGGCCTCGGGGCTGGGGCGGGCCATGGCGGTGGCGCTGGCGAGGCGGGGGTGCCGCTTGGGGGTGGTGGACGTCAACCTGGAGGGGGCGGAGGAGACCCTGGAACTGGTAACGGCCGCCGGAGGCAGCGGCGAGATCTACGAGCTGGACGTGCGGGTGGCGATGGACTGGGGCGCCATGGCCGAGCACTTCTTCGCGAGCTGGGGAGGGGTGGACCTGCTGGTGAACAACGCGGGCGTGGTTTCCACCGGACACGTGGGCGATATAGCTCTGGAGGACTGGGAGTGGATATTCTCCGTCAACTTCTGGGGCATGCTCTACGGCTGCCACTATTTCCTGCCGCTCATGAAGAGGCAGGGCCACGGCCATATCCTCAACGTGGCCTCCGCCGCCGGCATCTTCAACCTGCTTGAGATGGCGCCTTACAACGCCACCAAGGCCGCGGTCATCTCCTTGAGCGAGACTTTGAAGGGGGAGCTGGCCCCCGAGGGCATCGGGGTGACCGTGCTCTGCCCCATGTTCTTCAACACCAACCTCCTTGCCACCATGCGCTATACCGATCCCTTCGAGCCGGAGTTCGCCCGCACCACTTTCCAGTACGCCCGCATGACCGCGGACGAGGTGGCGGAGGCGGCCATCCGGGCGGTGGAGAAGGGAAGGCTCTACTGCGTGCCGCAGCTCTCGGGCAGGCTGTTCTGGATGGTGAAGCGCTTCAGCCCGGGCCTGTTCCAGGGCGCGGTGGCCTTCGGCAACCGCTACCC
Organism: Candidatus Solincola jinzensis; assembly: GCA_015711875.1. The sequence continues at coordinate 10,586 of MU158533.1, forward strand.
ATGGGGAAAGAGGGTCTTCATGTGGATGGCCCGCAAAGGCCTCCTGCAATAGATGGGGTCAGGCCCGGACTTAGGACAATCGCGGTGGGCAAGGGGCCTCGGAAATGCTGGGCGCGGATCCACGCGGGCCTCGGCCCGGTTTAGGAGCGGACAGCAACCGGCGCATGGGTTGCGCGACTCTCAACACGGAAGGAGGGGGCGGGTTGGCGCCCGCCCCCTCGGGATCCGCCGTTTTAAGCTAACGCCTACACCCTCTCCCACAGGGTGGCGTTGCCATGTACCATTTTCTGGGACATTGGGAGAAGACTACTAGGCTATGACGCCTACACCCTCTCCCAAAGGGTGGCGTTGCCGTTGCCGAAGCCTCCGCAGAGGGTGGCCACGCCATACTTGGCGTCGGCGAAGTCCGTCTTCATGATGTTGTTGAGGGTGATGACGATACGGCAACCGGACTCTCCCAGGGGATGCCCCAGGGCCAGCGCGCCGCCCCAGACGTTTATGTTGTCGAAGGGGGCGTTATGGCCGATGCCCAGCTCGCGGATGACCGCCAGGGACTGGGTGCCGAAGGCCTCGTTGAGCTCCCAGACCCCTATGTCCTTCACCGTGAGCCCCTTGCGGGCCAGCAGCTTCTGCACCGCCGGCACCGGACCGATACCCATGATAGTGGGGTCGCACCCCGCCATCACGCCGCCCGCGTATTTGATGGTGTAGGAGAGGCCTAGCTCATCGGCTTTCTCGCGGCTCATGAAGAGGGCGGCACAGGCGCCGGTGGTGAGAGGGGAACTGGTGGCCGCGGTGACCACGCCGTCGGGGCGGAAGGCGGGTTTCATCTGGGCCATCTGCTCCAGGCTGGGGTTGTCCCTTATCCACTGGTCGCGGTCGCACATGAACTCGTTGCCGTTCTCGTCCAGCGCTTTGACGGGGACGATCTCGTTCTTGAACTTGCCCGCATCCCGGGCCGCCGCCGCCTTGAGATGGCTGTGATAGGCCATGAGCTCGGCATCCTCGCGCGAGATGTTGTAGACCTGGGCGATCTTCTCCGCCGTGGGGCCCATGGGGAGTTCGGCCGGGTTGTAGTACTCGGCGATCCGCGGCGGGAAGTCCATGCCCATGGCCATGGGGACGTTCATCATGTCCTCCACGCCCGAGGCGATGAAGATGTCACCCTCGTCGGCCATGATGGCGCGGCAGGCGTGCTCGATGCAGGACATCCCGGAGGGACACTGCTGGTTCACGCCGTTGGTGGGAACGCTCTCCGGCATGCCCGAGGCCAGCCAGCCCAAGCGGGCGATGTCGTTCTGCATGCCGGTCTGGTTGGCGGTTCCGCAGAACACCGCGTCCACATCCTCCGGCTTCA
>JACVJG010000036.1 GCA_015711875.1 Candidatus Solincola jinzensis
GCACCGCCAGGCGGTCTTCCAGCTCTGGCTTGGTCATGATATAGCGGTCCTCCTCGGGGAGCTGCATGGTCATACCCAGGGAGCCTATCCCGCGTGGGATGACGGTGATACGGTGCACGGGGTCGGCGTGCTCCAGGAGGGAAGCCGCCAGCGCGTGACCCACCTCGTGAAAGGCCACCACCCTTCTCTCCTTCTCGCTCATCACCCGGCTTTTGAGCTCCAGGCCGCCCACCACGCGGTCGATGGCCTGCTCGAAGTCCTCCTCCTCGACCTGCTTCTTGTTCTTGCGCGCCGCCAGCAGGGCGGCCTCATTTACCACGTTGGCCAGCTCCGCTCCCGCGAAGCCCGGGGTGCGTGCCGCGATCCTGTGCAGGTCCACGTCGTCGGCGAGCTTCACCCGGCGCACGTGCACCTTCAAGATCTCCTCGCGCCCTTTGATGTCCGGGCGGTCTATCATTATCTGGCGGTCGAAGCGTCCGGGCCTGAGGATGGCGCTGTCCAGCACCTCGGGGCGGTTGGTGGCGGCGAGTATGATGACCCCCGTCTGGGGGTCGAAACCGTCCATCTCGGAGAGGAGCTGGTTGAGGGTCTGTTCCCGCTCCTCGGTGCCGCCGCTGGCGATGATGCCCCCGCGCACCTTGCCGATGGTCTCTATTTCATCGATGAAGACGATGCAGGGCGCCTTGGCCTTGGCCTGCTCGAAGAGGTCGCGAACGCGCGCCGCGCCCACGCCCACGAACATCTCCATGAACTGCGAGCCGCTGATGGAGAAAAAGGGCACGCCAGCTTCCCCGGCCACGGCGCGCGCCATGAGGGTCTTGCCGGTGCCCGGCGGGCCCACCAGGAGCACGCCCTTGGGTATCCTGGCCCCTATACTGCGGTACTTCTGGGGGCTGCGCAGGAAGTCTATTATCTCGCGCAGCTCCTGCTTGGCCTCGTCCAGTCCCGCCACGTCGTCGAAGGTCACCCGGTCGACGCTGCTGTCATACAGCTTGACCTTGGACTGGCCGAAGGAGATGGGGCTGGCGCCGCCGATACGTCGCGAGAGGCGGCGAAAGACGAAAAACCAGATGAAGGCTATTAGCCCTATGGGGAGTATCCAGGTGAAGAGGAAGTCGCGCCAGAAGGTGTTCTCGATCCTGCCCGAGAAGGCCACCCCTTTTTCCTCCAGTGTCTTGATGAGATCCTGGATGTCAGCGTCCGGTATGCGGCCCGCCGTGAAGTCGCGCTCGCCCTCCTCCGCGCGGTATTTCCCCTCGATGCGGGTATCGGTTATCACCACCTTGGTGACCTCTCCCGCGTTGAGACGGGAGAGGAACTCGCTGTAGTCGATCTCCCGGGGATGGAAGGGATTGGCAAATTGCATGCTGAGGATGATGGCGAGCGCGATCGCCCCATAGACGGCGTACAGCCACAGCCGTTTCTTTTTCCCTTCTTCCATAAGGCCATTATACCCGTAAGCGCCCTTTTCTTGAGACGAAGGCCATCAGTCGAACGCGGGGCTGAAATGACAGAGGAAAAGAAGAAGGGAAAGAGTTCCCCATCCTCCGACGAAAGGGAAAACCCCTCGACGCGGGGCACGGCACGTCAGGCGTCGACCGCCTCCAGTTCCTCAAGCACTTTCCCCCCTATGCCGAGCAGAACGGCGCCGAGGGGTATGTCCCGGCCCGAATCCTCGAGGGCGAGCTTCGCCAGGTTGACCAGCCCGTGGCAGCAGGGTACCTCCATAAAGAGCACCGTGAGGCTGCGGATCTCGTTCTCGCGCAGGATATGGGCCAGCTTCTCGCGGTAGAAGGCGGCGTCGTCGAGTTTGGGGCATGCGACGAGTAGCACTCTCCCCGCGAGGAAGTCACGGTGGAACGCGGGTGATGCGAACCCGGTGCAGTCCGCCGCCAGCAGCAGGTCCGCGCCGCGGAGATAGGGTGCGTTCACGGGAACCAGCTTGAGCTGTACCGGCCAGTTGCGCAGCCGGGAGACGGCCGGCGCCGCTCCTGCCTGTCCATGGCCGTCGGGAGCCTCGTCGCATGCCGCCTCCAATTCCCTCGCCATGGTGCCCGGGCAACCGCATGCCAGCGTGGGGGCATCTACACGTTCCCTTTCGCTGCGCTCTGCCTCCTCGGCCTGCTCCTCACTATGGGATGCGAGATGGCGCGCCACCGCCTCCTCGTCAAAGGGATCCGCCTCGCGCTCCACGATGTTGATGGCGTCCCGCGGGCACTCGCCGATGCAAGCTCCCAACCCGTCGCAGTAGCTCTCGCTCACCAACCTCGCCTTGCCGTCGACGATCCTGATGGCCCCCTCGGCGCACGCCTCCGCGCACAGCCCGCAGCCGTCGCACTTCTCCTCGTCGATCTCCACGATCTTCCTTTTCATCTTCTTCACCTCATTCCAGGCATCTCTCGATGTCTTCCGGGGTTGCCCTCTCGCAGAGCCTCCCGGCTCACCGACCCTTCCCCTTATCGCTTTCAATCATCTCGACTCTCCGTTGACGGCCGTCGCGATAATCCGCGCGCGCCCCTCGCGCGCTCTGGGCGCCGCCTTCCTTCGCCGGCTCTTTTTTGAACTCTTTGCTGGCTTGCTCCAGGGTGGTCCTCTTCAGGTAAGCGCTGAAATCATCGCTGGTTTTCTCCAGCAAGTCGCCGAAAACGCACTTTCTACCCCCGCATACGGGATAGGGAGCAAGGCAGCGCACGGGGTGGAATGGCCCCTCCACGCTTTCGTAGATCTCCAGAAGGGTGATCTCGCAAGCCGGCCTTGCGAGGGAGAACCCTCCCCCGGGACCCCTGACGGAGCGCAATATCCCCGACTTGACCATGCGCTGCAGCACCTTGGAGAGGTGGTTCTCCGAGGCCCCCATGGCGGCGGCCAGGGACCTCGCGTTCTCCTTTCCGGCCCGCGATGCCGCCACCAGGGCAGCCGAGTGCAAGGCCAGGGAAAAGGCCTCGGATATGTTCAGGACCCCGCGCATGCTTTTCCCCTTTATATAGGAATTCTAGTACCATTATACCATTATTATTCCGCTGTGCAAGCGCCTCCGCAGTATGGGGATGGAAAGCCGGCTTGCGCTTCCGGTCGCCGCGCATGCCATGGGCAGACGCGAGGGAAAGCCGCAAAGCACGCACGCTGATCAAGGGATAATGGCTTATGTAAAAATACTATCCGGGATGGCGTTATGACTCTCGGAGGCGGGGAATAATGCCCGTAGATGACATGGAGCCCACCTCCGCATGATCATGCGTGTAAAGTATAGGGATCCAGGCAGGCCCCCGTAGATGGAGGCGCGGGCGAAAGGCACGAAAGGAGGAACCAGATGCTTTCCGAGATCCCCAAGGACCTGTCCAGGATGAGCCAGAAGGAACTGGACCGGGAGATCTGCCGCGTGGGCATGATCGCCGAGCTGGACGCGGTCAACCTCTACGAGCAGCTGGCGGCGATGACCGACAACAAGCTCATCAAGGACGTGCTCCTGGACATCGCCAGGGAGGAGAAGACGCACATGGGCGAGTTTCAGGCCCTCCTGCTCATGGAGGACCAGGAGCAGGTCAAGGAGCTGGAGGAAGGCAAGGAGGAGGTCGAGGAGCTGAAGGGCCAGGGTTAGAAACCCTGCGAGAGCGTGGACAGCAGGTTCGCGCACAAGATATGGCGGGAGGAAGAGCTCTCCAAGATGGTGAAGGGAGGCGTGCCTTTCCCCATGCTCACCGACGCCGGCGGGCACATCGGGCGTGCCTAGGGTGTCTAATCTATGACGAGGAAGCGGGCGCGGATATCCGCGGCCGCTTCCTCGTCGACCCCGATGGGATCATCCAGGCCATGGAGGTCATGACCCCCCGGTGGGGCGCAACGTGAGCGAGCTCATCAGGCAGATCAAGGCCTTCCAGCACGTGGCGAAGACCGGCGAGGTCATGCCCTCCGGCTGGCAGCCAGGCAAGCCGACCCTCACGCCTGGACCGGACCTGGCCGGCAAGGTGTGGAAGGTCTGGAAGCCCGAAACGCCTTTTAAGGCAACACGCTGCAATGCTTTAGGGAAGTCTAGAGAACAGGAGAAGGGCGCCCCCAGGGGCGCCCTTAAGAAGATGTCCGCTTTCGCCTCATGGCATCTCGCTTCCTGGCCTCCTCATATCCGGGCCTCGAAGCCTCGTGGATCGCACGGGCTGGAATCGCCGCCTCCGGTATGGATCCTCTTCCTATCGTCTCCGGCAAGGATGCGCATACCCGGTGCTTTTCCGCCCGCTTTTCCCCTTACTCGCCAGCATCGCACGGAGATGCGGCGTTGCCGTGCGGCAAGCCGAGTCACAAGGTCAGCTCGACTTCCAGAGGCCGTGCAGGTTGCAGTACTCGCGGGCTTTGATGCCCTCCCTGGGGACCGTGAACTTCCCCTCCGGCGCGATCCCCGGCTTGAGGAAGATGCGATAGGACTTGTCGTCGACGATGATCTGCACCCACTCGATGTAGTGGTCTTCCTGCATGGGATGGGCGACCTCGCCCACCTTTACCAGCACGCCGTCGTCGAGCACCTCCACCACCGGCACGTGCTTTTCCACCGCGGCGTCCACGGTGTTCTCGACCTGAAGCACCATGTCCTCGCCGCAGCACACCAGGGTACCCTTGCCGCCGTCCAGCACCTCCACGATGTTGCCGCATATCTCGCACTTGTAGATCTCCAGCCTCTCTGCCATTTCTACCTCCTTATTCCCATGTCGTCGCGTGTGTTTGCCAGCCGTTGAAACCTATCAGAACTGCACGAATTTGTCCTTCGAGGCGCCGCAGATAGGGCACTTATCCGGGGCATCACCCTCTCTGGTATGCCCGCATACGCTGCAGATCTGGATGGTACCCACCTTGACGTCCTCGCCCTTGTCCACCGCCTCCTTGGCCATCTTGGACCAGTCGGCGTGGATCTTCTCCGCCTCCAGGGCGTAGTAGGTGCTGCGCACGGCGCCCTCCTCGTCCTGCAGCTTGGCCACGGCGTTGTAAGCGGGGTACATCTCGTTGATCTCGAAGGTCTCGCCGTTGATGCAGGACTGGATGTTGTCGGAGGTTGACTTCAGCCCTCCGAGCACTCCCAGGTGGTTGCCCGCATGCACCCTTTCCGCATAGGCGATGGCGCGGAACATCCGTGCCATCTCGGTCAAGCCCTCCTCTTCCGCCTTGTCGGCGAAATGGAGGTACTTCATGTGCGCCATGCTTTCTCCGGCGAAGGCGTCGTTGAGGAACTTCTCCGTCATCTCCCGCATTTACCCATACCTCCTTTCTCGTCCTGCGATTGCGCTATTATCTTTCCCATGCGGCACGGTAATTTAACCTGCGCTTGCAGGTGATGTTGGGCGTTCGGCTTGACTCTTTCATCTTTTCCGCAAGGCCATCCGGCATAACCTCTCCCGCGCATGATTCATGTCCGCGCTCGATGTCCGGGTCCGACCCGCGGAAAAAGACGGATGCCGGGACGCATGGAGTGGTTTTTCATCCCGGTCTTTGCGGTTCCTGCCCCGTCGCCGTTATCCGTCATCGATGCCCGCTGGGCGAAGGGCCTTTGCTGCGGTGTGGAGACCCAGGCGGAGGCAATGACGCTCGAAAAGCGGAATGATGAGCCGGGCTTCCTGCCGCATTCTTTTAATAGGCGAGCATGGCGGGGATAATGACGGTCATAAAGACGCTCGCTGAAGGCAGAGAGGTGATATGGCGTGATAAAGAGCCCTTCGGAAGTCCTCGAGCGAATTCTGGGCGGTGGCAGGGTTGGCGGTTATACCATGACGCTGAGCGGGCTAAAGACGGGCAGGACGGGCAGGGAGTCTTACTTCAACCTCTTTCTGGCGCGAGGTGGCGAGGCGTCCCGCAAGCCCGTGGTCCAGGGCCTTTTCTTCGCGGGCAGGGGAGAGTACATAAGGGCGTGGCTGGAGTTCCGCTATGACCCCCGAGTCGTTTTTGGGGAGGACATGGAGTCGGACCTGGAAGAAGAGGGCCTCACCGGCGCTCTTTTCTCCGCGCTCGGGGAGTTGATACCTCCCGGCGGCTCCATGATGGCCATCTATGGCGCCGAGGAGCACCCTCTCTTCCGGGAGACGGAGATGGGGCTGAAACGGGGCTTTCCTCCTCCCGCGACCCCACTGGGCCGTTACCTGTGGGATGTCGGCCTGCGCTGGTTCAAGGACTGGTATTTTCCCGAGGGTTGGCTGGAGGGCAGCATGAAGCTGCAGGCCACGCGCCCCCTGGACGAGGCGGTCCGCTCGCAAAGGGAGGAGAGGGCCAGGGAAGAATTGGTGGCCTTCATGGAAAGGCTGCGCGGCGGCACCGTTTCCGAGCTGGAAAGGAAAGCCCTGGCGAGGGCGGAGGCGATCCTCTCCACCTTGCGGTAAAAAGAGCATCCCGATTATGCATCCTGCGTTTTAGATCCTTTGAAGACCTTTTTATACCAGTGCTTTTGCACGGCAATGGCCGTGGCGCGCACCTTAAGCCCGGATCCTGAAAGCCACATTGCCAGGAGCGGAATCAATACTAAGTGGTAATTCATGGACCATGTGATCACTTGGTTCCGGGATCAAGCCCTAAAGCCCGGGTCTTCGTCGCCCTTGCGGAAGCTTCGCCACCGCTGGCCTGCCGGAATTCGAGGCCTGTCCCGGAAACTCCACCGCATCTTACGGATGGCCGGGCAACAAAGTGATCGTGAGACAGCTAAAAGCGGCGCTTCAACACCACGGGCGCCCTCTGCTCCTCTCTGCGGCTGCCACCATGACATCCTGAAGGAGTGGGCAGTGCATACAACTTCAACACCACGGGCGCCCTCCGCACTTCGCTGCGGCGCTTCCAGCGGCGTCTTCCGCCGGTCCCGAAAGGGCCAAGGGTGATCTTGCCCGACGCTCAGGGGAAGGCAAGGCAGCCTCGCCGGCATGAATTTGAGAAAATCATAAAACCGAAAAGTGCCGCGCACCGGGATCAGGATTTTCTTGTGAGCATAGAAAAACCCCGGCGAAAGCCGGGGCATCAAGCGCTTATAGACCTCGCGCCGGCTTGCTTTCAGATCCCTCCCTGCAGCTAGCGTATCTTGAACTTGACGGGAACCGCCCCATAGGGCTCACACGTTAGGACAAGCCCGGTCTCGCCGGCGGGGACCTCGAAGACGGCGGTGGCCGTGGACTGGGCTCCGGGGTCGATGGGGTACGCGTTGTAGATGCCGCGGTGGCCGTGTGTCTCCACCGTTTCGTACTCGACGCCCTTCGCGTTTGTCAGCTTCAGAGATGCTGGTCCGGGGAAGGCATCGGCGGTGGACGCGTTGTTCTTGTACTCCATGGTTATCATGAGGAACTCATTGCCGCTGGCCGGCGACTTGGGCGGGTTTTCCCCAGGATAGTCAACCCCTTCCAGCAGGAGCAACGCGTTGGCTTCCGGCGAGGCGATATCGTTGGTCACGGTGACCTTGGTCACGCCTATCTCGCTTCCCTCCTGATAGAATTCAACCCCTTCAAGCCCTTTGCTTTTAAGGGTAGCCATCTCGCCGATGCCGTAGACCTTGCCCTCGTCGGCCTTTTTCTCCGTGCTTTCCCCGGTGGTCGTGGTCTCGGTCTTGGTGCCGGACGTGTCCTCCTTCTTCCCTCCGCAGCCCGCCAGCGCCGTCAGGAGCAGGACCGCGGCCGCCAGGCAGGCTGCCAGTAGTAGATATCTCCTTTTCATTGACAGGCCCCCTTTCTAATAGCCCTGTGCTCTCAACTGCTGATGGACTCCTCGGGCGGCCCGGCTGTTTTACCTCCTTTCTCTTTTACCCACGGGCCGGCCCATGAACAGGATCTCAAGGAATCGCGGAGTGATCTTATGCCCGCATGAGTAGATGAACGCGTTTTCCTTTGGTTTCACCCGCTTTTGCCCCCTTACATTTCCCATAGCGAGGCTGGAAAATGTACATTTTACATTCTATCACTTGCTACATGATTATTCCATTAACCACGAGATCACTCCTTTCCTCTTGTCGAATTCGCATGGTTTGTAAGAACGGCAGGCGGCCTTCCGATTTTTATCAAACGAAAAGCGCCTGGCAAAACGTTACGGCATCCTTCCCGTCGGATAGCTCCCCCAAATGTCATGCCAGTCCCGCATGTCGTTCGCGGATCCCGTAGCGCCCTGCCGTCGCTTCCTCGGTGGCGGACTTTACTGCAAAGGAAAAACAAGGGAATAAGGGGTGCTGCCGCGTGTGGTGCGATGGAAGGCGCCTGCGATGTCCCGGCGGATCTCGGTCTTCGCCGGGCGTGGGTGAAGGAGGATTTGTCGCCCCGGCCTTGAAAGATATGTAGGCGGCATCGATGAAAGGCGGCGGTGCCCTGCGCGGCGCCGCTTGGCTGAACGCCGTCGGGTGATGCATTGCTCGTGGTTCCAGGATATCGGAAAGGCCGGAGAGGGCAGGCATGCCGGCATACGGTATTGTGGCGACCACAAGGCCGGCCGGCGCGGACGGCGGATTCACGTGGTTAGGAAAATACGATGATCCATAACCTCAGGAGCGAAGCGAGGCGCGCGAAGATCGGGAGGCCAGAAGAAAACGCGGGTAAAAACCCCAGGTTATTGCTGGCCCTCTACCAGGGCAAGGGCCTGAGCATCGCGCGCGCCGGCGCGCCGTCACCCCTGGCCACCTTGAGCGGAAGGCAGACCAGCTCATAATCTCCGGGCTCGACTCCCGAGAGCACCAGGCCCTCCAGTATCACCACACGCGCCTCCAACAGCGCGCGATGGACGTCCGCGGCCTCTTCGCCGAAAGGGGCTATGGAAAGGTAATCTATGCCCACCAGGGACACGCGCTTTCGGGCGAGATATTGCGCTCCCTCGAGGGACAGGGCGGCGTAATCCTCCCTGAAAGGTCCTTCCTCCCATGACCTGCGGGAGTTGTCCGTCTTAAGCAGGATGCGCTCGCCCTCCTTAATACTGTGGGACCCCAGGTCAACGCCAGTGATGGCCGAGACACCCTTTATCTCCAGCACGCGCGCGGGGCCGATAAGCGATCGCGGCGCGATCTCCTCCACCCCCGCGCCGCCCGGGATGAAGTGCAGGGGGGCATCCACATGGGTGCCGGCGTGCAGCCCCATGACCATGCGGGAGAGGTTATAGGGGTCCCCCCGCTCCAAATCCAGGATGCGTTCCACGGCGACGTCCTCGTCGCCCGGCCAGTGCGGCATGCCGCTGTGGATGGTGGCGGTTACGTCTATCCACTCCATATCGTTCCTCCGACGTCTGCCTGCCGTATCGCATCAACCTTAACAAGTCGAGGAATATAGCCCCTGATCGCAGAGCGGCTTGCGGGCCGCGGCTTGCACATCCGGAGACGCCAACGCGCCTTACAGGCGTTTTCACCCCTCTATATTTTCACCCCTTTTTGGTAAGCCGATGAAAAGCCGCATAAAGAAGCGGCGGTAAAAGCGCTCAGGAAGAAGGCGCGAAGGAGCGTATGCCCCTCAAAGGCTGCACTGGCTCACACGCATTCTTCCCTCCAGTGACGGCAAGTTCATTCAGGTCACGTCCACCAGGGAGGAGATGCGCGGGATGAGGCTGTCCATGAACGCCGGGTCCTCTATGGTCAGCTCGATTGCCCCCTCGGGGCAGACTTCCACGCAGTGGCCGCAGCCGCGGCACTCCTCGCTGATCACCGCGCGGTCCCCCTCCACCCGGATGGCTGCGGCTATGCAGACGCCCTTTTCGCAAGCCCCGCAGCCCACGCATTTATCCGTCACCGTGACCTTGACCCCCGGCATGCGGTGTACCTTGCCGCTTATCTTGTGCGAGAGAACTGGCAGCATCTTCCACAGGCAGCAGCAGGGGCAGCAGTTGCACACCGTTAGGAGCTTGCTGCCGGGGCGCACGTTCAACCACACGGTGTCGAGCTTGTTCCTTCCGATGAGCTGGAACAGCCCCGCCTCGCGGCACTTGCGCACGTGCTCCAGGGCCTCCTCGCGGGTGACGCGGCGCCCCAGCCTGGGGTTTATGCCCATGGCCGCCTCTCCCATGAAGAGGCACCCCAGGTCGATGGGGTAGTCCCTGCAGCCCGTGGCTTCGCGGCAGATGCAGGTGTTCATGATCCACAGGTAATTGGCCTTCTCGATGAAGGCCTCTATTACCTGCGAGGGCACCACTATCCCCTCGCTCTCCACCTCCTCGTTTATGGTGACGGTGCCGTCCTTGGGCAGGTAGATGATGTCGTCGCGGTCGAAGAGGAGATGATCGATGGCCTTGCCGATGAGGGGAGCCTTGGTGAGCCTGGCCATCAAGAAACGCTGCGGAAAGGCCTTTTTCACCAGTTTCACAAACCACAACGGGCTGGACATGTCCCCTCCTCCGGTCTTTTAACCATCTCCCCGCTGGGGGCGGCGCGGATGTTTGCGGTGGCCTTTAACCACCGCCACCCCCCGCTGTATCGCCTACCGGGGCGAAGCGGAACGTCGCCGCTACCTTGTGCATATCATGCCACAGCGGCGCGGGCATGGGAATGGCACATGGCGCGGTGAGGATGCAGGATGAAGAGATGAAAGGCAATTCACAAACGGATGGTGGAGGACGTGATACAGCTTCGATCAGGAGTGGTGAAAAACGGGACTTCGCCATGCCACTGCGGGGCGGGCATGGGAATGACATTGGCTCTGTGAGAGGCAGGCAATGCAGGCAGGTCATCGGCGGCTGGCGTAGGCCGTTGCCCTGTCTCGATCACGATCGAGAGGAAACGAGGGGTCGCCATGCCAGAGCGGCGCGGTTATGGTAATGACGATGGTGGCGCTGGAAAAAGGGGCAAAAGACAGCCGTGAGGAATGTCGCGTGATAGGGCACACATTTTCCCTCGAGGCGTTATGGCATCCACGGTGCACGTTCAAGTGTGGCGATACTTGCGCGGACCGCCACCGCGGCTATCCGCCGGCGCCCCTCACGGCGGCCTTATTGATGAGGTTGGCGATATAGCCGGCCCCGAAGCCGTTGTCGATGTTCACCACCGCCACTCCCAGGGCGCAGGAGTTGAGCATCCCCAGCAGGGCGGCCATCCCTCCCAGGTTGGCCCCATATCCCACGGAAGTGGGCACTGCGATCACCGGACATTCCACCATGCCCCCCACGATGCTGGGCAACGCCCCCTCCATGCCCGCCGCCACCACCGCGACGTTGGCGCCCAGAAACACCTCGGCGCGCGCCAGCACGCGGTGCATGCCCGCCACCCCCACGTCGTAGAGCTTCTCCACGCGGTTGCCCGTGAGCTCCGCCACGATGCTCGCTTCCTCGGCCACGGGGATGTCCGCGGTGCCGCCGGTGGCCACCACGATCTTTCCCACCAGCTCCCGCTCCTCCCTGCGGATGAGCACGTAGCGCGCCTGGCGGTGGTATTCCGCCTGGGGGCAGGAGCGTAGCACCTCCTTGTAGACATCCTCGGAGGCGCGTGTGAGCAGGATGTTACCCTCGTTCTTCTCCAGCAGGGTCTCCACGATGGGGCGTATGGTGTCCAGGGGCTTGCCCTCGCAGTACACCACCTCGGGAAGGCCCTTTCGCAGTTCCCGGTGGTGGTCAAGGACCGCGAAACCAAGGTCGGTCACCGGCTCCATGGCGATGCGCGAGGTCGCCTCCTCCACGGCCAACTCCCCGCGCCGCACCTTTTCCAGTATCTCCGCAAGCTCTTCCCTGCGCATCGCCCCTCCCCCCGTAAAGGAAAAGCGCTCAACGATCAAGCCCGTAGGGCGGAGTGAGCACTTTCAGCATCACCGACTTTCCCCCGGAGACATTGCGCCAGCAGTGCATGCGCTGACCGTTGTAATATGCGGTATCGCCGCACTCCATGCGGTAGTTCTTATCGCCGTCCAGGTTGAGTTCGATGGCGCCTTCGAGGACCATGATGAACTCCTCGCCTTCGTGGTGCACCGGGTCGCAGAAAGAACCCCCTTCCGCTCCGGGCTCGAACTCCATGAGCATGACCTCGATA
>JACVJG010000037.1 GCA_015711875.1 Candidatus Solincola jinzensis
CTGAAAAACAATATTTGTCAACCCATTTTTCTTCATTCTCTTTCCTCCCGCAAATAAAAAAGCCTTTCGCTTAACAAAATGGATACCTTGCCAAAGCTAGCCCTCTGCGTTACTTTGGCGCATCTTTGTAAGCATTTCATGATTTACTTGCGATCCCCTGTTTTTTATCCTGGATAGTGAGGCTATCCTTTTAGCCTGAGTCCGATATAAGTTCATCTGCATGTGGATGGATCGTGCACAAGCGGATCGTCTTTCCTGGATGAGTTGGTTTGTTGTTGGGGAACCGAGCTTGCAATATAATCTACCCTGGCCGTTCAGAGAGAAGGAGGCAGCATGGCCAAGGACCTCGATAAGATCTTCAAGCCCCGCTCCATTGCGATGATAGGTGCCTCAAACGTGCCATCCAAGTGGGGTTCGTTCCTCTTGGTAAACCTTCTGGCCGGCGGATATCCGCGCGAAAAGGTGTATCCCGTCAACCCGAAGGAAAGCGCCATCCACGGCTTAACCGCTTATCCGGACATAGCCTCGCTTCCGGAAACCCCTGATCTCGCCATTGTGACCACCCCCGCCCATACCGTGCCCGGCATCCTCGAGGAATGTTCGCGTAAGGGCATCACCCATGTAGTGGTCATCTCCTCCAATTTCTCCGAGGTAGGAGAAGAGGGGGCGCGCCTTGAACGAGTTCTGGTGGATACAGCGCAGCGTCTGGGCCTAACGATCGTGGGTCCGAACACCATGGGGATCGTAAATGCGGCGCATTCCCTGTTCGCGGTAGGAGCTCCCCTGCAATTGCGGCCGGGACATATATCCTTCGTTTCGCAAAGCGGGAACGTAGGGGCCAATATGCTGGGCTGGACCATGAACCAGGGGATAGGCTTCGGCAAGTTCGTGGGCAGCGGCAACGAGGCCCTGCTCAGCGCGGCCGATTATATCGACTACTTCGGCGAGGACGATGAGACGAGGCTTATCCTGGCTTACCTAGAAGGCGTTGATGACGGACGCGCCTTTATGAAGACGGTCTCGCGCACCTCCCTGAAAAAGCCGGTGATCGTGTTGAAATCGGGGAGGACCGAGGAGGGCAGCCGCGCCGCCATGTCCCACACCGGGTCTTTGGCGGGGTCCGACTCCATCTACGACGCCGCGTTCAGGCAGAGCGGAGCCATCAGGTCGGAGACCTCCCAGGATATGCTGGACCTCGCGAAGTCGTTCGAGAGGCTTCCCCTTCCTCCCGGAGACCGACTCGGTATCATCACCCTCGGCGGAGGGTGGGGAGTTCTCGCCACCGACGCCACCGCCATGGCCGGCCTCAAGCTTGCCAGGCTCGATGACGAGGTCAAGCGCGTCTGCGACGAGCTCCTGCCACCCTTCTGGAGCCATGGCAACCCCGTTGACCTGGTGGGCAATATCTATATGGAAACCCACCTGGCGATCATCGAGGCCATGGTGAGATCCCCGGAGATCGACGCCGTAGTTGTTCTGGGCTCGCTCGGAACCGGCACCATGATCGGGCTTACCGTGCTGGTGTCGCAGAGCCTGATCATGGAGATGAGCGAGGAATCCCTAAAGGGGTTTTTCACCGAGTTAAAGGGCCGCAACCTGCGCCTGTTGGCAAGGGCGAAGGAACTGATGCGCGAATACGAAAAGCCCATCGTGTTCGTGGAGATGCAGTTCATAGGCGATGAGCAGCTTCGTGACCTCGAGGCGGGAGAGACGGTGATCTTCACCGCTCCGGAAAAAGCCGCCTGGATGCTCTCGAGGATGCTGCAATACCGTCGCTGGTTGGAGAGCAAAGGCGTAGCCTGATGCCATAACGGCCGGGGCCGCAGGCCTCGTTTTTGATCTAACAGTAGTTTTCCGTATCCGAGAATGCGAGGTCAAAGAGTATATTAAAGGAGCGGGGACTTCGCCCCGCTCCTTTTTTCTTCTCTTGCTCAAAAATGTTCACTCGTCCTGCAGCTTTTACGTCATCTTCAAGGCCTTGGCGGTGAAACGAGCGGGGGTTCCCCCTATATGCTCTCCACAAAACGTGGCTTCAAGCGAGTGCGGTTCCAGACAGTGTAGATCCCCTCATCGGGGCAGTTCGGCAGGGGCTCGTTCTCGTCCTTGTGCTCGTACTCGTAACCGCACTTGTCGCAATAATACTTACCCGCCGGTGCCTTGTCGCCTGTGCTCAAGACCTGATCCGTCATCTGCTTCACCTCCGGGTTTCGACTTGACGGAAAGCGCATTTCGTTCTTTCCAGGCTAAAACCAGTCTTCATTTTGTTATCTTGGCCGTTAATAGTCAACCCCGGGCTCCATTTACCGCGAGCGACCATCTTTCGGCCTGTTTATAGGGACGATTAAAGGAGGTTCAGCCTTCGCCCATCACCCTGTTCACGGCGTCCAGGAGCTCGCCTATGGTGAACGGCTTCACGAGGCAGGCGGCCACCTTCACCTTCCCTTCTCTCTCTATCTCTTCAACCGCCCGCTTCATGGCCGAAATGATTATCACCGGAATGTCGCCCATGTTGGGGCTTTCTTTGAGCTCGCGATAAACCTCAAGCCCGTCCACATGGGGCATCATGAGATCCAGTAATATCAGCTCGGGTTTTTCCGATTCCAGGCGAGGCATGATATCCCGGCTCTCGGTGAAACCGGTTACCTTATAGCCATGCTTTTGGAGAATGATGGACACGAGGTCGATCATGTCCGGGTCATCCTCTATGTAGGCTATCGTCTTCATCCTCGTGAGCTCCGTTTTTGTTCGATGACCTTATTACTTATATCGTTCCCGCGTAACGCGTCCTTGAGCATGCTTTCCAGAAATTTCATCATTACCGTCATCTCATCATGCTCGCTCAGCACGGTCACAGACCCCTCAAGAACTCCGGGCGCAGCAGCTCCGGCCTGCGCCTGGCCTCCGCTATTGCCCGCAGTATGCCTTCCTTATCCCTGCTCAGCACGCCCCGCAGAGCGAGGTAGTTGGAGGCGTGATTGCTGCGGAACACGCATCCTTCCAGCTCGCACGCGGAAACGAAGAGGGCGAGTTCCTCGAGAAGCTCATCCTGGCTGGGCAGGGCGAACTCTCCCTTCGTCATCTCCTCGTAAAGGGGAGTCCCGGGGACAACCATGAGGGTGAGTGCGCTGAGGTAATCCGGGTTCATGCGAGAAACCGCTCGCGCGCTCTCCAAGGCATGGCGTTGTGAACCCTGCCTGCCCCCTATCCCCAGGAGCACGATAACCGACACCGCTATACCGCACCTTTTCGCCTTGCGTGCCGCCTCCACCATCTCGTCGCTGCTATCCTTCTTTCGCACCCTGCGCAGGACCTCGTCATCCCCGCTCTCCAGGCCCATGTAGATGATTCCCAGTCCGAGCCGCGAAAGCCTGGTCAGCTCCTCCTCGCTTTTCGCGTTGATGTCAGCGCCATTGGCGTATATGCCCACTCGCTCAAGCTCCGGAAAAGATTTTCCTAAAAGGGCGAGGATCTCCTCGAGGTGGGAGAAGGGCAGGCACAAAGCATTCCCGTCCGCGAGAAACACCCTCCTTGTGTGGGGCAATAACCTCGAAGCCGCCATGATATCCTCGCGCACTTCGCGCATATCGCGTACGGAAAACCGAGTTCCCTTGTAGGTAGGGCAGAAAGTGCACGCGTTATGCGAGCACCCGTAGGTTATCTGCAGGATATAGCTTTCGGCCTCGCTGGGTGGCCGGATGACCACGCCACGGTATCGCATCTCTTTTCCTCAACCACTCGTCCCCCGACCGGCAGGTTAAAAAAAGTATAGCACGACTATGCGTATCGAGACGGCGCGGCCCGTTACGCGTGCGCGCCTGAAAAGGGCTCTCCCGCAGGGGTCCATGGCTCCCCAAAGCGTGCCGCCAGGGATCAATGCCCCTATGAGCTGAGGGGTTTCTTCCCCGCGCCATCAGGGCAAAGCCTCTTAGATATTTTCTTATCAGCCGGCCCCCTCGCCCTTGACGCCTTTCCCGAGGACCTCCCCGATGGTGCGGGGACGGCCACGGAAATCCGCCCAGGCCTGATCCTGGAAGAGCAGCTCCTCAAAGCTGTCATAAAGTTCTGAGCTTGCCTGGGGACCCACACGGGCGGTGAAAAAGTTGGCTGAATCGAGGTTCACGTTGGGCTCGTCGGTCTCGTAATAGAGAAACCCCGCTTTCTCGAGGTATTTCAGCAGCATATGGCGGTATTCCTCTTTGCTCAATCCGGTGTTCTCGAGATCCCAGTGCCAGGAATAGCCAGTGCAGATGACTATCTTGTCATCGAAAAAGGGGTCACCCATACCAGCCTCCATCATTTTGTCTGCGATGCCATAACCCCTCCACCCCCTGCTGACCTCGATGGCCATGGCTTCAATAAGGCCTTTCCCGGCAAGTTTTCCCCAGCGTTCTGCCTGGCTGGGGGGTGCCACCGCCACAAACCCGACGATCTTCCCATCCTCGGTATACGCCAGTATGACGTTGCTTTCCGGGTTAGAAGCGATGCGCTCCAGTGCCTTTTTCTCCCGCGAAGGGGGATAGTGTGGTGCGGCGAAAACCCCCATCCCATCATCAAGCTTCAGGGAAGCGATGAGTTCCGGGGAAGCATTAGCCGTTATCATCACCTTCCCCAGCGGCGTATGATATGTCTTTACCCGCGTCTGACGTTCTCTCAACCAACCCCGCCTTTCATGCCCGTTTCTCGTCCTATTGATTTTCCCCCATGCGATTCCATGGGGCAAGACATAACAGATAACGGGCATGGGCGTATCCAAAAAAAGACCTCCATGATGCAGGATCGCTTCGACCTGCCTTGGCTTTTTACATGCCAAGTGTTGCCGCAACGCGGTCTGGCGCAGATTTTTCGCCACCCTTCCGCCGCTACATATATTTCATCGCTTGAAGAAGGGTTCAAAAACCCATACTGGCTGAGTATGGCCTCCATCGGCACGTCATATTCCTGACGTTATCACGCGCTCGCCTGTGCGGAGATGCCTTAGCGTTCACCAAAACGTCTCTCTAGAGGGGGATGGGGTGAAGAGCCAACCCCGCGGTTTTCGATCTCATACCATAGGGCGATGTCAAGTCTTGCGTCATTCACTATAATGTTTTTCGCAGATCCAAGGTTGACCTGCGAGACGGAACGGAGTACTTATGCGCAGCACCAAGACTCGTGGGGTCGAGGTTGAGTTCAAGCGGTTGGTGGGAAACGCCCCACACCACAACATCCACTCCCTCAACCAAATGGAACCCGAAGTAAAAGAACAGATCTATTCCCTTCTTATCCCCGATAAGATCTTTGAGCTCTTCCACATCGACCGCAGGACCTTTTTAAACCGCGAGCGAGAGAAAGTCCTCAATCTCATCTCACCTCGCCAAGCCGGGTTCGCCATTATAGAGGTCCGAGAGAATCCAGACGACCGGGATTGTATCTTCTTCCTGGAGATCGCCGACACCCCTTTCTTCAAGGTCGAGATAACCTTCCTCATCGTAAACGACCCCAGGTCTCCGAGGTTCAACACCGACATAGACGACTCCGGACGTCGCACTAAATTCGGCACCGCCCGTCGTAACCTGCAGGAAGAGCTCCGCGCCATGCAGGCAGGCCTGGCTCCCGGGCAAGTAAGGCGTGGTCTGCATGTGCTCAAGGATTTCATGCCCTTGGTCCTGGAGTTCCTCTCCGCTATGGGTCAAGATATGCTGGTTGCGGAACCCCTCGCCTACCACGATGCCATAATCTTCGAAAAACACGGCTTCAACTACATAAGGGGCCGTAAGAAAATGGAGGATATCAACCGTGGCTTCCAGCCTGGAGGGGAACTGTTCCTCAAGCTGGACGGAAGCACTCCCTTCCGCATGCCCGGCGCTGAGAAGACGGTCCGCGGCAGGAGCTGGGCTATACACGACGGCATACTGGGGGAACCCTGGAAGGACATAGAGATGTACCGGTCTGTAAGCCAACCCGCTGATATATGTACCTTTCCAGGGTGGGTATACTGATAGCGATGGTTTAATCGCCACACGATCGGGAGGCGTAAAATGCTCGTCAGGGAACGCATGAGCGAAAACCCCGTGGTGCTCTCGCCGGACGACACCCTGCGCGAAGCCCGCAGGATCATGCGCGAGAGGGGGATGCGTCGTCTTCCTGTGGTTGAGTCCGGCCGGCTGGTGGGCATCGTCACCGACCGTGACGTGCGTCAGGCTGACATCAGCTCCGCCGTGGTCCAGGAGCGCCGATATGTCGAATATGTCCTCGACCGTATCCAAGTACGAGGAATCATGACCCCGAACCCCATCACCGTTACTCCTGATACACCTCTGAAGGAAGCGGCGCGTATCATCTTGGAGATGAAGTTCGGCGGCTTGCCGGTGGTGGATAACGGAAGGCTGGTGGGGATAATCACCGAGACCGACCTCGTGCGTACCCTTATCGATCTGCTTTAGAAAAGGGTTTGACACCCCATAATGCCGGTGGTAATTTTCTCTATACCTTTAGAGCGAGGTTTGGTCATGATAGTAGTCATGTCCCAGGACGCCAGCCGCGAGCAGATCGAAGCGGTGATGCGTAAAATCGAGGAGTTCGGCCTCAAGACCCACCCTATATATGGGGTTCAAAAGACGGTTATCGGGGTTATCGGGGACGACAAGACCAAGGTGGTCGAGACCATGGCCGGTTATCCGGGCGTGGAACAGATCATCCCCATCCTTAAACCCTACAAGTTCGCATCGCGCGAGACCCACCCACAGGACACGGTCATAGAAGTCGGGGGGGTGAGGATAGGCGGTGAGAAAATCGCCGTCATGGCTGGCCCGTGCGCGGTTGAGAGCAGGGAGCAGATCCTGAATACCGCGCGTCTGGTTAAGCTAGCGGGCGGTTCCGTCCTTAGGGGAGGCGCCTACAAACCACGCACGTCACCCTACAGCTTTCAGGGCCTGGGAGAGGAGGGTCTGCGCTACCTCGCGGAGGCAAGGGAGGAAACGGGACTTCCGGTGGTCACTGAGCTGACCGACCCACGCAAGATAGAGCTCGTGTGCGAGTATGCGGACATCATCCAGGTGGGAGCGCGCAACATGCAGAACTTCGTTCTCCTCACCGAGATCGGGCGTAGCGGGCACCCCGTGCTCCTCAAGCGTGGGCCCAGCGCCAAGATAGAAGATCTCTTGCTAGCCGCCGAATACATCATAAAAGAGGGGAACCGCAACATCATCCTGTGCGAGCGCGGCATCAGCACCTTTGAGACCTATACCCGCAACACCCTTGACCTGTCCGCCGTGGCTGCCCTTAAAAAGCTTTCCCATCTCCCGGTAGTTGTGGACCCCAGCCATTCCGTGGGCATCGCCAACCTCATACCCGCCATGTCCGTGGCCGCGGTAGCTGCGGGAGCGGATGGCCTGCTGGTGGAGATACATCCCAACCCCAACATGGCCCTATGTGATGGGCCACAGTCCCTCGATTTCGAGACCTTCTCCAGCCTCATGGCGAGGATACGCAAGATCGCGCAGGCGGTGGGAAGAGACATTTGAGGAAGCCATAAGCGCTTGACAGACGCTTCAGGTTAGAGTGTGGAAAACGAGGCCCGGTATCGCCATGAGGGACTGCACGAAATCGCTTTGAAGTTCCTCCTTGACGGGGTGTCTGATCATAAACATGTTTACCTCTACCCTCTGGTCCTTGTCATCGGTGCGTAATGGGTTGGGGATGGTCAGGTAATGCTGAAGGCTTGAAAGGCCCGCGTACAGCTCGTCGACCAGGTTGCGGTCCTGGTCGCGGTATATGCCCACCAACGAGACCTGGGTGGCGTATTCGAAAAACACCACCCGAGATACCCCGATGACCTTTCCATGGTAGGTGAAACAATATACCCGCATCGGCGAGATATCCTCGACCTTCACCATCTCCCCTGCCCCCGGGACATGAAAAGGCGGAAGTCCTCTCTCCAACACCGAGAGAAGATCGTCTGCGCTGACACCCTCTCCTGCCAGCAGAGTAATCCCCTTGAAGACCACTCCACCTGCTATGACCACCCTCGACTGGGCTGGGCGGGCGGCGAGCATTCCCCGGGACATGAGCTCTTGTTCGCACCCGTCCTCGACGGCCTTCTGAATGGCGTCGACATCCACCCCGAACCCGTACAGGTTCAAGCGCTGCCATCCCTCTTGCTGGTTGAAAGCGAGTATCCCTAGCCCGGGCACATCGCCATAGTAGTAGAAAAAGCCCTTCAGTTTTACCACCAGGAATGCTCCCTTCGCTCCGTGGCCAATTCCCCGCTTTCAGCGATAAGCCCCTAAAGGGAATATCAGACGTATATTCGAAATATCAGGATCAAGGGTCCGTAGCCACACCCTCTTTTCATTGATATTATCATCTCTGGTCGGTCGCGTTGAAGTATCGAGGCGTCCCGACTTCATTTCACGGGGAATATTCTCTATGCGGCCAATGTGTCAAAAGCGCGGGAGGTGGAGCGGATGATGGTCAGATTCCTCATCGGATGGCCGATTTTCCGGGTGGTCGCCATGTTCTATCACTTCCGCGTATCCGGATATGAAAACGTACCGCGCCATGATCCCCTTTTGGTGGTCGCTAATCACAACAGCCGGAAGGATCCCGTTGCCATTAACCTGGCCCTGAAAAGGCCTGTTCGCTTCATGGCCAAAAGGGAAGCCTTTGACCCTAGGAACAGCCTCTTCGAGTGCCTCATGGTACGTATCTTCTTCGCTTACCCCGTTGATCGCGAGCGTCCAGGCCCTGACGCCATAAGGCGCACCATGGAGTTCCTGGAGAGGGGCGATTGTGTGGGTATCTTCCCTGAGGGCACGCGGCATGACGACACCGCCCTGCACCCCTTTACCCATGGAGCAGCTTACTTCGCCTGGAAAACGGGAGTTCAGGTTCTTCCCATAGGCATCAGCGAGAGCAAGGGGGTGGACTACCATATCAATATCGGAAAGCCTTTCCGGGTCCCCGCGCTGGAAGGGCGCCCACATAAGGTTCTTCCTGTAATAACCGGGCTCATCCGAGAGAAGATACTGGAACTCCTTCCCGAGGGATGGGAAGACATACCGGAGTAATCCCGCCCCCTCGCATACGTGCCAGGCCTGGACCTCGCCCGCTCGCTCGCGCTCGCTGCCTCTCCGTCCAGGCGGCTGGCACCGCTGGGCCTCCCTGCGGTCGGCCCAGTCGCTTTCGCGATGCGCCTTTCCTCCCGGCCAGCACCTTCACGCGTACGCATACGTGCCAGGCCTGGACCTCGCCCGCTCGCTCGCGCTCGCTGCCTCTCCGTCCAGGCGGCTGGCACCGCTGGGCCTCCCTGCGGTCGGCCCAGTCGCTTTCGCGATGCATTCTTTCGATATGTTATCTATGATTCGCAGTAGGGGGTGTCGCAGCCCTGCAGCCACAGGTCAACTATCATGCTGAAGAGAACGGGAACGTCGAGGTTCGCTTCGCGGTCGACCTGTGCATCTATGACCGTCATAACCTCAGAGGCAGCGGCCTCCTCCAGCGCCGGCCTTATCTCGTCCGGGCTCTCTACCCTTATGCCCCGCGCCCCCATGGACTCAGCGAGTTTGTCCAATCTCGTTTCCCCGAACTCAACCCCGCAGTAGCGCTGCCCGAAAGCGGCGTGCTGCGCGCCTTTGATCATTCCCCACGCGCTGTCGTTGGAAACGATGTCGATGATGGGGAGTTTGAGGCGTACCGCCGTCTCGATATCCTGGCAGTTGATCATGAAGGAGCCGTCTCCGTGAAGCACGTAGACAGGACGCTCGGGGTTGGCCATCTTGGCGCCCATGGCGAAGGGAAGCCCGACTCCCAGCTGCCCCGTGCCCTCGGCGAAGAGGTAAGACCGCGGATGGTAGACCCTGCCAGCGATGTTGACCCACAACGCGGTGTTGCCTCCGTCCATCACCATGATGCCATCACGCCCCAGGAATTCCACCGACTCGCTGATGAGGCGCAGGGGATGTATGGGTTTGGCGTCCGACCTCGCCATCTCCTCATAGGCCTTCAGCGCCTGTTCCTCCATCTCGCGATAAGCTCCGAGGAATTCCCTCCCCTCCACCGGCGCTGTAGTTTCCTTTACCTTCGCGATGATCTGACGCAACACCATCTTCGCGTCACCCACGATGCCCAGGTCGAACTGGCGGTTCAGCCCGATCACCCTGGGGTCAATATCAATATAGATGAACTTCTGCTCCGCAGGATCGCCCCACATGTTGGGCTTTCCCCAGAAATCCAGTTCGGACATGGTACAACCGACGTTGAGCACAACGTCCGAGGAGGATTCCGCCATGATGGCGCCCATGCCCTTTGGCAGGAATAGCAGAGGGTGGTCCTCCGGAAGCGTGCCACGGCCCGAAACACTGGTGGTGACCGGTATCTGGAGATATTCCGCAAGCTCCCTCACCTCGTCCCAGGCCTTGGAGCGCATCACTCCTCCTCCGGCATGGATAAGGGGTTTCTCCGCCGCCAGAAGCATCTCCACCGCCTGGTCTATCGCTGCGGGGTCGCCGCACGGCTTGGTGAACGTGCGGTAGCGCTCCGGAGGGAGAAAGACGGAGTCATCCACCTCGCCGTTGGCGAAGAGCACGTCGACGTTTATATCGAGGTGCACAGGGCCTGGACGCCCGCTTACCGCTTCCCTGAACGCCCACTGCACCATCTCCGCTATACGGTCGAATCGGTTCACGAGCGCGTTCCACTTGGTAATGGGCTTAAAGAGGTTTATCTGGTCGAGCTGCTGTTGCGACCCTTTAAAAGGGTAGGAGCGGTTGGAATGTATTTGGGGGGTTATCACGACCATGGGAATGCTGTCGTTGTAGGCGGCATACACTCCGGTTACCAGGTTTACCGCTCCCGGCCCGACCGTGCCCGTACAGACTCCCACCATGTCCGACGTCCTCGACACCGCGTCCGCCATATGAGCCGCCACCGCTTCATGGTGAGTCATGACGAACTCCATACCGTTAGGCCGCCCTACGCGTGCTATGGCGTCGGTAAAAGTGCAAAGCTGCCCGCCCGGAATACCGAAAACCCAGCGCACGCCCTCTTTGAGCAGTGCCCTGACCAGAACCTCGCCGCCGTTCATCAAAGCCATGAGAAACCTCCTTTTAGCTTTTCTTACCTCTCCCTTTGAGGTCTGTCCCCTTTGCTTTGTAGGCGAAGTCTCCTGTCGACTGTCTGGCAAGAAAGATAGCAGCACCATCAAGTTATCCGAACAGCGTTAGACTATCACCAAATAATCGTTCCGTCAACGCAATGCCTTACCGGCGAATGGCGGACGGAAAAAGCCGTGCGCCCGAGCCCACCATACGTCGATTAACGCCACGCCTCTTCAGGAGCTTTTCGCCTTCAGCCACAGTTTTTCTCCACCATAAGTTATAGAGGCGACATAGAAAAAGGCGGGTTTGCGCCCTTAAACTCCCCCATTATCTTTCTCCTGTGCTCGGATGCCCATTGGGCTTAAGCGACAGGCTCCATCACTAAGGAGACCGGGAAGGCCATGCCTGTTCGCGCTCGCAGTATACTCATCATTCAGCGGCCCTGATTCAGGCCCAAGCCACGAACTGCAGCCTGCGGGTGTGCATTGAGGGGTTTTCCAGCCCTTTTGCGTCATATACGTCTATCCCGCTGAAGCCGCTTCTAAGCGCTTCTCGCGCTATAAAATCCCCTTCATATCCCCTCTCTCGGTGTACCTCCACTTCCTTCTGCCCCCCTGGCCCCTCGTACTCCATGAACAAGGTCGCCGTAGCGCTCCTCTCATCCCATCTGCTCGTCCAGCGCATCGCCTTGCCCTCCACCTCGAAGCACCAGGTTTCACT
Source organism: Candidatus Solincola jinzensis (assembly GCA_015711875.1). The sequence goes on from JACVJG010000037.1 coordinate 11,796, forward strand.
GTCACACCCCT
>JACVJG010000038.1 GCA_015711875.1 Candidatus Solincola jinzensis
GTCCGCGTCGACGGCGATGGCTCCAATGGGACGGGGCCTGCGCCTGCGAAGGAATGCCCCGAGTGCCACGAGATCATCGCCGCCGGCTATGCGCAGTGTCCTGCGTGCGGCCACGTCTTCCCGCCGCCCGAGTCGAAGATCGAGGCGACCGCGAGCTCGCTCGCGGTGCTTTCCAGCGGCAAGCCCGAGTGGGTGAAGGTCTCGGATGTCGCCTATCGCAGTCACGACAAGCCCGGCAAGCCGCCCTGCTCCTACGGGGTGGTGGAGGTGCTGGTGCGCGAGGATCTTGACTGCGACGGGGTGGCCGACAGCACGGAGCCCCTGGTGGACGGCATCCTGGCCAGCCTCTACCATGTGTCAGGCGGCGGGTGGATCCCCGCCGAAGGATATGATGGGCCCTTCCAGAAGCTGACAGGGACCGGCGCCTACGGCATCCTGGCCCCCTTCGGCATCTTCATGCCCCCTTATCCCGGGGGGTGGGCGGGTTGGATGAACCTTCCCCTCAACTACTCCGGTATGGGGTGGTCCGAATACGCGGTGGAGATCGAGGTGCCGGACGGCTGGCACGCCACCGCGGGCACGGTGCGCGACCAGCTCTACCTGCGTTGCCCCTTCTGCTGGTGGAAGCAGGTGGAGTTCACCATCGCGCGCAACTTCCACATCTCCGGCCACAAGTACGAAGATCTGGACTGCGATGGCAAGAAGGACGCCCTGGAGCCCCCGGTGCAGGGGGTGACCATCCAACTCTGGCAGGACGGCGTTCTCAAGGCCACCACGGAGACCGCCGCGGACGGGAGCTACATCTTCGACGACCTGCTGGACGGCGTCTACACCGTGAAGGAAGTGCTGCCCGAGGGTTGGTATGCCACCGGCCCCGCCGGAGGGGTCTACGAGGGCATAGAGGTGGGCACGGGCGACAGTGTGGAGAACCTCGACTTCCTCAACTGCCGGTACCTGTCGATATCCGGCAACAAGTGGGAGGACCTTAACAAGAACGGCGAGCTCGACGAAGGCGAGCCCCCGGTGGAAGGAGTTACCATCCAGCTCTGGCAGGGCGCGACCCTTAAGGACTCCACCACCACCGCCGCGGACGGTTCCTACTCTTTCACCGGTCTCTTCCCCGGCGAGTACAGGGTGGTGGAGGTTCTGCCGGCGGGTTGGTTCCCCACCGAGCCCTCCGACGGCGCGCACGACTATGTCAACCTCAAATGCGGAGAGCCCATAGAGGGCCTGGACTTCCTCAACTGCCGCTACGGTTCCATCTGCGGCGTCAAGTACCTGGACATGAACCAGAACGGCGCCATGGACGAGGGCGAGGAAGGCCTGGACGGGGTGACCATCAAGCTGAACGGCGGGGCATATACCACGATCACCGCCGATGGAGGAAAGTTCTGCTTTAAGGACCTCACGCCCGGCACCTACGTGGTGGCGGTGGACGAGACCACGGCTCCTGGGTACTATCCCACCGGGCCTTTCTCCATCGTGGTTGAGCTGGAGCCCGGAGAGGAGGAGGAGGTCTTCTTCGGCAACGCGCCCTACGGCTCCATCTCCGGCAAAAAGTGGCTCGACGCCAACGCCGATGGAGTATGGGGGGAATCCGAGACGGTGGTCATCTCCGGGGTCACCATCAAGCTCTACGAGGGCGCTCCTCCCGTGGAGCTGAAGGGCACCGCGGTCACCGGCGAGGACGGGGCTTACTCCTTCACGAACCTCAAGCCTGGCGCTTACACGGTCGTAGAAGAGGGCATGGAGGGCTATTTCGCCTGCACTCCCGTCAGCGTGGCGGTGGAGCTCTCCGCCGGCGAAGGAGCGGTCGTCGACTTCGGCAACTGCCCCTACGGGCGCATCGAGGGCCTGAAGTTCCTAGACCTTGACGGCGACGGGGCCCAGGACAACGGAGAAGCCGGCCTGGAGGGGGTGGAGATAACCCTCACCGGCAAGGGCGAGACGGAAGCCCTCGCCACCGCTGTCAGCGGCGAGGACGGCACCTTCCTCTTCAAGGACCTTGTACCCGGCGAATACAAAGTGGAGGAGACGGTCCCCGCCGGCTATTACGCCACCAGGCCCGTGGCCATAGACCCGATAGTGGTTGGCCCCGGCGAGAGCATAGCGGTGGTCTTCGCCAACGCTCCCTACGGAAGCATCGAGGGCAACAAGTGGCTCGATGACGGCGACGGCCAGATCGACCCGGCCAAGGATAAGCCGGGAGCGGGGGTGACCATCAAGCTGGAGGGCGAGACCCTCGGTGGGGAAGCGGTGAGCATGCAGGCCACCACCGCTACGGATGGCGGTTATGCGTTCCTGCTCCTGGAAGCCGGGGACTACACCGTGACGGAGGAGTTCGACCCCCAGAAGATGACCTCCATCAGCGACGAGAGCGTGCCGGTGAAACTGGCACCTGGCGAGGAGAAGAACATCGATTTCCTCAACGCCGAGGTCGAGGTAGGGGGAGAGGTGGTTACTCCCGAGAGCCCCGAGACGGGTGGAGCCACCGGCACTCTACCCAGGACCGGCCTGGAGCAGTACCCTCTACTGGTCTCCGCCGCGGCGCTGATGCTGCTCGGCCTGGCCTTCCTGGCCTCCGGGTTGCGTCGCCGGCACCAGGAGTAGGGCAAGAAAAAGAAGTAGTGTGTATTCATAACGTCACACCGCTGCGGAAAGGGCCCCCGAGGGGGCCCTTTCCAAATGGTGCGGGCCTAGACCCGGACGGCGATGGATAAAGGTTTCTCGGTTGTCGTAGAAATCCCGGAGCGGGAATCGAGCGCCAGCGGCTTAGGGCCTTGCTGTCCCGTAAAGGGTTATGGAAAAGCGGGCTGGGTGCTTATGGGCAGATCTATGGCAAGGCCCATTTGCCTGCCTAGGCCGGGGAATCCCAGTCGAAGCCGATGGAGGGGTCATCATAGGGAATGCGCTCCTCGTCGGGGCTGGAGGGATTATAGGAATAAGTGGTGTGATAGAACAGCCCCACGGGGCGGTTTCCCAGGACCTGGTAGCCATGGGCGACCCCTGGAGGAATGAGGATAGCCAACGGCAGGTGCTCGCCCGCGAAGATCACCTGGGTTCTGCGATAGGTCGGGGAATCCTCCCTGAGGTCGTAGAGCACCACCCGCGCTTCCCCCTGGGCCACGAACCAGAGGTCGTGCTGCTTGCGGTGCCAGTGGAAGGCCTTGATGACCCCGGGATAGGTGAGGGTAAAGGTGCTCTGACCAAACCTTTCCAGCAAGCCTTCGTCGTCCCTGGCCACCTCCAGGAGGTATCCCCGCTCGTCGCAGTGGCGGACCAGCGGCTTTACCACCACGCCTTCGATCGCTTCCGCTCCCGTCTCCTTCAAGCCGCATCACCTCCCGTCTAGGGTAACGGAGAAAGCCCCTCGCGGGCAACCTTGGTGTCCTTTGGAGGCCCGCCCAGGAAAGAATCGCAACAACGCGAAACGGAGGGAAGGGGCATGGCGTTGGCCCTGGAGGGCGTGACAGAAAGCCGCCAGCCCTTTCCAGGCTAGAGTAGGCTGCCCCGTCCGCCACCAGTTCAAACACAGAGCGAGAGGCGAGGGACTGGGTGGCGCTAAAAAGGCATCCGCTCTCGGCAGCGCCGCGGCGCATTACATCTCGCATGAACACGTCACGCACGAATCCCGTGCAACACGGAGAGGTAGCGCAGGGTCAAGGTTTCACATGCTCGCCTTGTCCTTTAACTCCGCCCTCGAGGAGAGGGGAGACCAGTTGATGATAATGCCCTCGGCGGAGTCACCTGTGAGAATGACCACGGCAACCTCACCCCTGGCGAGCCGGGCAACGCCGCTCCCTCCAGGCCTGCTCAGCGGCCCTCTCTCCTCCGTTTAAGGCGTTGGCTGCGGATGAGGTGAAATGACCGGCGCATGGTGTCGCGGCGCCTCTCTCCCGGCCTCTCCCGGTAAATAGTTCCAGCTTATGCGCAGGCCGGCGCCGTCCGATAATGCATGGTGGACACAGGTCCCCGGCGTCGGGAGGGATCATGGCGGCGAGATACCGCATAGTGAGGGAAATCGGGCGCGGAGCCATGGGGCGGGTTTACCTGGCCCACGACGAGCTGCTGGACAGGGACGTGGCGTTGAAGGAACTCGCCGTCCCCGATTACCTGGACGAAAAGGAAAAGGAGGAGTTCAGGGAGCGCTTTCGCCTGGAGGCCAGGGCGGCGGCTCGCCTTACCCATCCCCACATCCTTACCGTGCACGACATCATCGCCTCGGGAGAGCGGCAGTTCATCGTCATGGAATACCTGGAGGGAAAGACGCTGCGGGATATCCTCGCGGAGCGCTCGCTCTCGGTGGAGGAGATGTTGAGCATCGCTCCCATGATCTGCGACGCCCTGCAATACGCCCACTCCCAAGGCATAGTGCACCGGGACATCAAGCCGGACAACATCTTCGTGCTGGAGAGCGGCAACATCAAGGTGGCGGACTTCGGCATCGCCAAGATGCTCAAGGTGAGCGACCGCACCCATACCGACGTGATCATGGGAACCCCCAATTACATAGCGCCGGAGTTGGTCAAGGGCATGCCTTACGACCACCGCGTGGATATGTTCTCCCTGGGCGTGACCCTGTACGAGGCGCTCTCCGGCCGGCGGCCCTTCGACGCCGAGAACGACTACGCCATCATCTTCCGCGTGGCCACCGAGGACCCGGAGTCGCTGCTCGCGCACCGTGACGACGTCCCCATCAGCCTGGTGCACATCATCAACCGCGCCATGGAGAAAGACCCGGAGCGGCGCTACGCGGATATGGGAGAGCTCAAGGCGGACCTTATGCGCGTGCGTTCCGAACTGGGCATGGAGGTGACCACGGAGGCCGAGGAGCGCTTCGACAAGCGCGAGGCTCTGCGCAGCGAGCTGGAAGCGGCGAGCGGGCTCGAGGCGCAAGAGATGCAGGCGGAAGGAGAGCTGCAGGGGTTTGATTTCCGGCGTGACAAGGAATGGAGAGAGCTCATCGCCCGCATCTATCACGGCGAGGGGGGTCAGGATGTGGAGGCCGCAAAGGGCGAGGCGAGCGCGCCGGGCGCGGCGGGCGGCGCCTTTAGGGCGGAAAGCCGGGAGATGGACGCCGCTGCTGTTAAGACTGAATGGAAGGAGCTGGAAAGGCGCTACCGCACCGACAGGCCGCCCCATTCCCTTGAATATATAGAGAGGAGACTGGCCGCGGGATCCGGCGCGGGGAGCGAGGCGTTCGCGAAAGACAGGCCTAAGACCGCGGCTGCCCTCGCGCGTGCGCAGGCTTTGGAAGAGATGGTGGATGGACAGCATGGGGGTTTTGCGGCCCTGGGGCCGCCGGAGGCGTTGCGATGGAGCGGTTTTCTGCTCGGCGCGGGCATGGTGCTCATAGCCTCGGTCATGTTCCCCTGGATAGGCAGGGGCCTCAATCCCTCCCGCCCCCTCCTGGGAATCACATTCCCCGAGGGCATGGCGGTGGCGGCGCTGGTGGCGCTGGCATGGGGAGCGAACGCCATGGCGTTGCTGGGAATAGGGAAAGCGCGTGCCTGGATGGGCGCCATGCGGGCCCTGTGCCTGTTGACCGTGCTCGCGGTCCTCCTCTTCCTGGGGCTGAGGGTCTTCGGGGGCCTGGGCTATGATAAAGCGCCCGGCCTTTCCTTCACCAATACCCTAGCGGGGGTGGGATGGGGTTTGTGGCTGGCGCTGGTCTCCTCTCTCTTTGCCTATTCCGCCTGCATGCGGGTGAAGTCATCCATCAAAACCTGAGCCCCTGCGTTCGCCTTTCACGCTTCCCCTATGCTCTGCGCGCGCAAAGGTGAGATAACCCGGCAAGATCCGATTCCCTCAGCGTCCCCCTTGCCTTTGCCCGCATCCGCCTTGCGCACAAGGGTGAGATCATCGGTTAAAACAGAGAAGGCAACCTTAGCCACCTCATCAGTGCAGGTGCCTGGTCGCCCTGGCCACCGCGGAGCGCCATTCCTCGAGCAGCGCGTGGTCATAGCGTTGCGGGTAGGCCTCGTAGGCTTTTTTGAGGGCTATGGCCGCGGCGGCGTGGAACGCGAAGCGCGCCGTGAACAAGGGGTGTCGCAAGCTGCGCAGGCGGCGCAGGGCGTCCTTGAGATCGAGGCCAAGGGGCTCGGCGCGCAAGCCCGCCTCCACGTCCCCTGGGGTCATGACGTAGCCGATGAGCTTATCCATATCCTCGGGACTGAAGTCGGCGGTCAGCGACCGCGTGACCTCGAAGTATGCCATCAGCGCTCCGCGCCCGCGCTGGTAGCGGGCGGCGTACTCCCATAGGTTGGAGCGGCTGGTGTCGCCCTCGCGCAGGCAACGGGAAACGGTGCTTGCCGCCAGGTCCCCGGCGATGAGGGCAGAAGCCACCCCCGAGCCGTGGGCGGGGATGACCATACAGGCAGCGTCGCCGGCGAGGAGAAAACCGTGGTCCACGAGGACGTCCAGGGAGCGGCGCACCGGTATGAGCCCCCCGCCGCCATAAAAGCGGCGTCCCCCGACCCCCTTTTCCGCCAGGAAGCGTCGCACGAATTCGCCCGCGGTTTCCTCGCTCTTGTCGCGGTCGTATCCCACCAGGATGTCCAGCTCGTTCTCTCGCGGGTCCCAGTGCAGCATGAGCACGGAATATCCGCCCCTCCAGCCCACGCGCGAGACGTTGACGTCCGGGGGAATACCCAGAAGTCCCGGCACTTCGGGGGCGTCCCCGGGGTCGAAACGCCGCTGCTCCCTCCAGGCGGTGACCATGCAGCGCTCGTCGATCTCCCGGGGCACGGGTGAGGTCTCGGGAAGGCCGCGGCGCAGCACCGCTTCCCAACCCGAGGCGTCCATCACCACGCGGCCCTCGATCTCCCCTCCGCCTTCGATCCGCACCCCCGCCACGCGCTCGCCATCCAGGAGGGGCCCGGAGACCCTTACCCCGCCCCTGAACTCGGCCCCGGCCTCCTCGGCCTCGCGCAACAGCCGGCGCGCGAAGAAACTCATGCGCACTTCCACGGTGGGACTGGAGGTGGTCTCGATGCAATGCCTGCCCGAGGGGGATACGAGGCGCGACGCCAGAGGCGAGGGCATGGTCTCCTCGCCCTCCGGCATGGCGATCCCCAGGTGCATGAACACGGAGCGCTCCACCCCGTTGACCCAGGGGTGTCCGAGGGTATCCTTATCGTGCCGGTCGAGGAGGAGTACGCGGTGCCCTTCCGCCGCCGCCCTGGCGGCGGCCACGCAGCCGGCGCACCCCGCCCCCACTACGATGAGATCATACATATGGCGCTCCTTTCGCCCATGAGGATGCTTTGTGAGCAGGGCCGATCACGTGAACGAGAACCGAACGGGAAGCCAGAGCTACTTTTCCCATGGTGATGGACGGCGAAAAGGAGAAACGGCGGGTCACACTATAATGGAGAACGTACATACGGCGCTCCTTTCGGCTCCAGCGCAATCACGGCTTTGTGCTACTTCCCCGTCCTTGACCGTGTTCTACCACTATGAGCTGACTGCATGAGGATGCGGCCGAGCGGATCTTTGTCGACCAGCGCATCCGCAAGAATCCCGTCTTCGTCTTTCCTCCATCGCTTCCTCGCTGGAAGCCGGGATATTCCCGGAGATCTCCCCATTCCAGGAGCCGGTCAACGCAGACTCTCCACCTCCACCAGGTCGCCCTTCTTTATCCCTTATCAGAGCTCTCCCGATTCCAACAGCCAATCGACGTATTCCTTCAAGGGCTCCAGGTAGTGGCGCGCAGGCGGGAACCCCTGCAGGCGCAGGTTGAGGTTGTCCAGGGGTGAGTAAGGCGGCCGGGGGCAGGGGAGGTTCAGATCGGCGTACACTATGGGCTCCACCGGCACGTCCTTCCATCCCGCCGCCTCTATTATCTGGCGCGCGAACTCGTGGCGCGAGCAGCTCCCGGAGTTGGTGACGTGGTACAGGCCGTACTTGCCGGAGAGACACACGTCGCGGATGATGCGCGCGAGGTCGCCGGTGTAGGTAGGCTTCCCCACCTCATCTACCACCACACGCAGCGCGCCCTTCTCCCTGGCGTTGCGCAGGATGCTCTTGACGAAGTTGCGCTTGCCCCGCTTGCCGAACAGCCACTGAGTGCGGAATACGAACCAGCGCGGCAGAAGGGAGGCGGTGTAGCGCTCTGAGGCCAGCTTGGCCTTGCCGTAAACGCCCTGGGGGTTGGGCTCGTCGAACTCGGTGTAGGCGGATCCCTTTCTGCCGTCGAATACGTAGTCGGAGCTGATAAAGGCCAGGGGGCACCCCGCTTCCTGACAGGCCAGGACGAGGTTCTGGTTGCCGGTGAAGTTTACGCGCAGCGAGGGCTCGGGGTTCAGCTCGGCTCTGTCGGCGTCCAGGTCGGCGGCGGCATTGACCAGGAGGTCAGGATGCAGAGAGGGTATTTTTTCCATCACCAGCGCGAAGTCGGTGATATCCAGGTCCAGGTCGAACCCCAGGACCTCCGCGCCCTTCTCGCGGAAAGCCTCCACCAGGTCCGAGCCCAGCTGACCCTCTGCTCCGCAGATGACCACGCGCATCCCATCCTCCTCGCTTCCCTCGCGACGCACCGACAGTAGAAACTTATCACGAAAAGTTCTCCACCCGCCAGGTGCCGGCAGGCATCATAGGCACCCGGGTCTCCAGGCATCGGGGCCAGGGCTCGCTAGGGTGACCGAGAACTGAGATCTCGCGAGGGCATGGCATGCGTTATTCCAGCATCATGCCGTTGATCGCTGGAATATTGCCGCTGTTTTTCCTATTCCCGGTTGGCCTGTCGCCTGGTGCCTGGGAAGCGTCAGGGAAAGACAGTGGCTATTGCCGGACATCGGAATCAGGTCATGCTTGGTGAATGGGAAACGTCAGCGAAAAACGGGGATCACCTGCAGCAATCGACCCTGCCAGCCAGTCTGCCCATGATGTGTGTCTGCCTGGATGGCATACGCAGACCAGTCGCTCAAGACCCCCGCTGGATCATCACCTCCATGCATAAGCATGGACGTTCCCGGGTTGTTGGAAAACCAGCTTACGATCTGTTAGGGACATCGAAGTCCTGTTACCCTCCGCGTGATGTCAGGCCGGCTTGTTCTTCGATCGACCAGGCGCGTTGAAAACTACCGCTCCCTTGCTCTTCCCGCCGGGCACAAAGCAAGGCCTGACCCCCCGATGCCGATCCCCCGATGCCTATGGACATCGGAGTCCTGTTGCCCTCCGCGTGATGTCAGGCCGGCTTGTTCTTCGATCGACCAGGCGCGTTGAAAACCACGGTCCCCTTGCTCTTCCCGCCGGGCACAAAGCAAGGCCTGACCCCCCGATGCCTGAAACAAGGACTGAGCCCGATGCCTATGTCTTGCGGAAGAGGAGCTTGAGGGTGCCCAGAAAGATCTCATCTCCGTCTGAGAGCACCCGCGGCTCGAAGGCCTCCAGCCTCTCCCCGCTGACGTGGGTGTAATTGGTGCTGGAGAGGTCCATGATGTAATAGCGGTCTTCCCCGAGGCGCGTGATCTTGGCGTGCCTCCTGGATACCCCGGCGTCCACCCCGCCGAAGGGGGTGAGGTCGATATCCGGGAAAGAATGGGTGGCGGGGTCCGTCCTCCCCAGGGTATATTCGGCCTTTTCGTCGAGGTCGAACTTATGAACGCCGCCTTCCAACTCCAGGTAAGCCATACATTACTTTTACCAGGATTCAGGTTTCAGGTAAAGACAGGCAGTGCAAGCCCAAAACGCTGAGGACGATGTTTGGAAGGCAGGGTTTTCCCGTTTGCAAGCTGGGGCTAGGGATGCCTTAGGCGGGAGCCGCGATCTGCCCGCCCCATGCCGGAGGGTTGCGCGAACCGGCCCCGGCATAATGCCGGGGCCGGGATTGTCAGGGCCATGAAACGGCCGTTATGTGAGTTTTATCAGCCGGGTCACACCGTGCTTTCATATATCGTTAAAGGGTGCTATGGACACGCCTCTAATAATGTATTTCCATGGCGCGCGGCGGGCAGACCTTCACGCACAGCTCGCAGGCCACGCACTCCTCGTCGTCGAAGCGCACCTCCATGCTCGAGCGATCGACGTGCAAGGCCTCCGTAGGGCATACCGCCAGGCAGGCGCCACAGTGGGTGCATCTCTCGTCGTTGCGGCGGATGTCCTGGGACAGGGGCTGGATGGATACCCCGCAGCTTCTTATGTAATCCATGCCCCGCTCGTAGTCTTTCTCCTTCCCCGTTATCTCCAGCACCAGCAAGCCCTCCTCGCGCGGGGTGATGGACGCCTTGAGGATGTTGAAGTCCAGGTTGTAGTCGCGCACCAGCTTGCTCACGATAGGTTTGTCCACCTGCTCGTGGGGGAAATGAAGCACGACCTTGTGGCGCACCATCTAGACCACCCCCTCATCGCGCGCCGCGCATGGCAGGAGCTCCACCGGCTCGCTGAGCAGGAAGTGCCCGCTCTTTATCCAGGCCTTCAGCGTCTCCGCTATCTCGCGAGCGCGGCTGTAGCTGGATAGGGAGGCGGTCGGTATCTCCCTTCCTTCCAGGGTTATACTCCCGCTCTTGAGCTGGGCGTAGGTGACCTCTCCCAACACTTTCCCCGTACCCTGGGGGTAATCGGTGGAATAGTCCACCACCGGGGCCACCAGCTCCTCGTCCCGCACCGCTGCTGCCTTGATCACCTCTTCGTCCAGCACGGGAATGGGTATGCCGATGCCCACCGCCAAACTGGCCCCATATCCCAGGATGGAGTATCCGGTGAGGTAGCGCGGGCTCATGCCCTTGAGGTCCCCGATGACGGAGATGGTTCCCGCCGGCCGTGTGGGCGCGCCGCTGGGCCCTCGAGGGACCTCGGTGTTGTGCTGGGTGCCGTGCCAGGCCACATAACCTATGCCGCCCCCCAGGAAGATGCGCGTGCCCATGCCTATGGTGCGGAAAAGGGGGTCGTTGAGCAGGGGCGAGAGCTGCCCTGCACTGCAGTAGTTGGCGTTGCCGAGTTTGGGCCTTAACACCCCCATGTAGGTATAGATGACCTTGTCCGAGAGGTTTACCGCCACGTTGTAGTTCTGGTAGGCATTGCGCGGGTTGAATAGCCACGCCTCCTTCATGTCCGCCAGGGTGAGGTCACGTTCCCAGAAGCGGTTAGGATAGCAATCGGTGCCGTAGGAGGTGGCCCGCAGGCGCACCGTCTTTCCCGCCACCAGGTCCTCGATGAGGTGGCCTCCCCCGTAGCGGAACTCCCCCGGGAAGACCTCGTTGAGGGGGTCGTGCTCCGCCATCTCCGTGGCCCCGATGTAGATATCCACGGCGGCGATGCCGCAGAAAACCGGGACCTCGTTGAGCCACGCGCGGTGTATTTTCATGCGGGGCTGGGCGTGCCCGAGGTTGATGAACGCGCCCGATGAGCACATGGGCCCGAAGGTGCCGGTGGTGACCACGTCCACCTCGCGCGCCGCCTCCGCCGCGCCCTTCTTCTCGACGATGTCGATGACCTCCTCGGCGGTCACCACCACCGCCTCGCCTCGTTTTATCCTCTCGTTTATCTCCGCTATGGTCTTGCCCATTACCTTCCTCCAGTCACCTTCACGCTCACGTTCACCGACACATCACCGGGGAAGGCCGGGCATGACCCATACCAGCGCCACCACCGTCCTTTCTCCTCGCCCCGCATCCCTTATCTCGTATCTCATCGGAAACTCCTGTCGCTCACTCCCGTCGATTCGATGCCACCATCACCGACACATCACCGGGGAAGGCCGGGCATGACCCATACCAGCGCCACCACCGTCCTTTCTCCTCGCCCCGCATCCCTTATCTCGTATCTCATCGGAAACTCCTGTCGCTCACTCCCGTCGATTC
>JACVJG010000039.1 GCA_015711875.1 Candidatus Solincola jinzensis
CCTCGCCTCCGTCCTCCAGGCCCTCCAGGGGGTTAAAGGAGCTTATGCGCAGGCCGAAGCCCTCCGCCTGGCGGCGCATGCGGTCCACCAGCTCGAAGCCGGATATGCCCTCGGGGAAGCCAGGGTAGTTCTCGATCCTCTCGGTGAGCGCGGGAGCGCCTCCCGGGGCCTGTTTCTCCACCAGCAACACGTCCATGCGGGCACGCGCCAGGTAAAGGCCCGCCGTCAGGCCCGCCGGGCCTCCTCCCGCCACCACCACGTCCACGACCTTCTCGGCCATCTCGACCTCCGTTTACCCCTCGCAACAAACGGTTCTTCCGCTTTCCTCGGCGCTGGCATAACCGCCTTCGCGGCCTCGCCGCAGCGCCCCCCGGCGATCCCGCTTCCCCGTTCGGATAGAACACGGCCTGCCTTCGCCCCTGCCGCGGCGCTAGCGCCATCCTGCCGCGAAGCCTCCTCTTCCGTACCCGGGGTCCTATCGGCGGCCAATCCTCTTGCCTTTAAGGGAGGGTAGCGCCGGCGCTTCCGCTCTCCCGCGGGCCCCCATGGTCACCGGAGCGCTCGCCCCGCTCGACCGCCTCTTCCGTAGCCGTGCTTCGGTGTCCATTGAAGCGCGACATCCGGCACCTATCCGTTCCCTCACGCCTCTTCGTCTCCGGTGCGGCCACTGCCCTCCGTAAACCACGTCAAGGAGCTTCCCGCGCTTGCCCGGAAAAGGCATCCGCTCACATATTATGGCGCCGCTTCCCCGATTATAAACGCAATCACCAATGCGCGCCCCGCCGCCATCGCCGTAACGAATCGGTCGAGACCCGCTCCCTGGCGACAAAGCGCCGGCCGTCATGGGGCATGGTGGCTAAAGGCATCGCCGTCATGCTCGCCAACGGCTTATACTCCCATCGCCGTCCTGCGGCTAGCATCCCTCTGCCCATGCTCCAGGCAAAAGCCACCGGGGGAAGAACATCGCGGTCGGGCATAGGGACGCCACTCTCACGACAAGCCTGCTGCCGAAAGCCCCGTGCCAGGGCGGTGACAGCTGCTTTTCGGGGACGTTTGGCTTGAAGCAACAACTGTAGCCTCCCCGGTAGGTGGGCTGGTCGAAAAAAGGCGGCAAGTGCTTCGCGGGGACGCTTAAAGCAACAGCGAACCGATGGCGTCCTCGAGATCCTTGAGGGTGCGGCAGACCCGCGCCTCCCTGCAGTAGGGGAGGTATTCCCCCATCACGCTGTCCCCGGTATCCCAGAAGGGCCGGGTCTCGGGGTTCAGCCAGATGATCCCCTTGGCGCGGTCTCGCATGCGCTCCAGGTAACGCAGTCCGGGGTCGTTGTAGTTGTTGCGGGCGTCACCGATGACCATGATGTAGGTGCGGTAGCCCACATCCTGAAGGTAGCGCTCGCAGAAGAGGCGGAAGACGCTTCCAAAATCGCTGCGTGCGTTGTAGGCTATGCCCGCCTCGGTGAGGGCGCGGCGCACCCCCTTGAGGATGTCCTCGTCGCGGAAGAACTCCGTCACCTCTCCCAGGTCATCCACGAACACGAAGCTACGCACCTTCGCCAGGCAGTCTTGGATGGTGTACACGAACTGCAGCATGAACTGGCTCACCCTGGCCACCGAGGAGGAGATGTCGCAGAGCACCATGAGCTCCGCTTTCTCCATGCGCTTGCGCTTGAGGCAGAGCTCGAAGGGGACTCCTCCGTGCTGCATATTACGGCGCAGGGTGGCCTGTATGTCCACTTTCCCCCGCCTCAAGCGCGTCTCGCGCAGGTTTATGCGGTTTCGCAGCGTGCGCGCAAGGACGTCCACTGCCTTGCGCATCTGCTGCAGCTCGAACTCGTCCAGGCCGGCCAGGGGGCGTCCCATGAGCCTTTCCATGCGCTCCGCGCCCGGCACGCGCTCCGCGTTGCGCGCCTGCTCCCTCTCGACGTAACGGCGCACCTGTTTGCGCAGCGCGTCGCGGTTGGCCTGGAAAGCCTCCTCCAGGCGCCGCATATCCTCCTCCGCCCAGCCTTCCTCGCGCAGGCGCTCCAGCAGCTCGCCCAACTGTTTTTCCATTTCCTCCCAATCGAAGGCGTCGAAGATGCGCCGCGTGTACATCCCCACCTGCATGCGCGTAGCGAGCTGCGTCGTCCCCACCTCTCCCGCCGCCATGCGGATGAAGGACTCCCACTCCCCTCCCCTGCCGGTGAGCACCAGCTGCAGCATGGGGTTGAGCTCGCGCCCCTTCGCGAAAGCGCGTAACGCCTCCTCCAGGCGGGCTTGAAGGTCGTCCTCCAGGCAGTCGGTGTCCGCGGCGCTCTCCAGCCCGTAGAAATATAGCGGGAAGAGCTCCTCGAAGACGGGGAGGTCGCTCCGGCGCTTGACCGTGGAGATCCTAAGAGCTGCCTTGAAGGTCTCAGGGTCCTCGAGGCCGACCGTGGCGATGGCGCTCAGGGCGTCTATGCTCTCGGCGGTGGAAACGGTGACCCCTCGGCCGCGCAATGCGTTGACGAACTCCACTACCCTCTCTTCCAAACAAGCCTCCGTTCCCGCGCTATCGTCCCTCGATCAAGCCACCCCGCTCGCGAGCTGGCGCAAGTTCTCCCTCGCCTTCTGGATGTCCTTCTCGTATTTGAGGACGATGTTGAGGGTATCCCGGATGAGATCCTGGTCCAGGGAGTCGGCGTTGAGCACCACCAGGGCGCGCGCCCAGTCCAGGGTCTCGCTGATGCCGGGGGTCTTCTTGATGTCCAGCTTGCGCAGGCGATGCACCACCTCCACTACCTGGGAGGCCAGGCGCTCGCTTATCCCCGGCACCTTCAGGCGCACGATCTCCAGCTCCTGCTCCTTGCCGGGGAAATCGATGTACAGGTGGAGGCAGCGGCGTTTGAGGGCGTCGCTGAGCTCGCGAGCGTTGTTGCTGGTGAGCACGACCATGGGGAGGTGGCGGGCGCTTATGGTGCCCAGCTCCGGTATGCTGACCTGGAAATCGGAGAGTATCTCCAGCAGGAAGGCCTCGAACTCCGGGTCCGACTTATCGACCTCGTCGATGAGCAGCAGTGCCGGCTTTTCCGAGGTGATGGCGCGCAACAGCGGCCTGGGCACGATGAACTTATGGGAGAAAAACACCTCGTCCTGGCGCGCCACGCGTTCCGCCGCCTCGGCGAGGCTCCTGGCGCCCGCCAGCTCCTCCGCCAGCACGTCCTTGAGGATCTGGGTGTAGAGCAGCTGTTTGGAGTATTCCCATTCGTACAGGGACTTCGCCTCGTCAAGCCCTTCATAGCATTGCAGGCGGATGAACTCGCGCCCCAGGGCAGCCGCGGTCACCTTGCCCAGGTCGGTCTTGCCCACTCCCGCCGGACCCTCCACCAGTATGGGTTTGCCCAGCTTCTCCGCCAGGAACACCGCGGTGGCGATCTCCTTGCTGCAGATATATCTCTGCTCCGCCAGTTTCTCCCTTACCTCGTCTATTGCCGTGAACATGTGCTTCTTCCCTTCCCCGCGCCCGGCGAGCCCTGTGGCTGCCGCGTTACGGCCGTGCTCGACGCTGCAATATCTATATCGGCTTCCCGGTCAGCTCCCCATACAGCCTCTCGCCTATGCGCAAGCCCCGTGCGATGAAATCCGGCCCGTAAAGCCGGCCGGTGGGGGTGCGGAAGGTCTCGCTGATACGCGCGATCCCGCGCATGCTGGCCTTGAAGTTGGCCAGAAGCAGGGCGAGCGGTATACGGTGGGGGGCCACCATCATCCATACCGTCTCGGTGAAATTGTCCGGTCCCCACCGGAACTTATCCGCGTCATAGAGGGCATCAGAGAGTATCTGGAGGGAGGCGTCCTCCAGGGGAGACGCGGGCTTGAAGGCCTCGTGGTTGCGGATGGCCTGCGCGATCGCCCGCCGCTCTCCCGCCGTCAGCTCAAAGCCCTCCAGGATCCTCTCCGCCTCCTCCGCGCCACGTAGCGCGTGCTCGGGTTGTTCACGCCTGATGTCGTGCAGCACCCCCGCCAAATGAGCCAGGAGCACCGTCCTGCGCCTCGCCTTCTCCCCCGCTCTTCTGTCCATGTCTATGAGCACCAGCGCCCCCGCGTCGACGGCGACCTTGCGCACGTGGGTAAGACCGTGACCCAAAAGGTCGCCCTTTTCCTCAACGATGGACAGAGCTGCGCCCACCATGGGCTCCAGCTCGAAGCTCTCCCTCGACCGCTCCACCTCATCGCGCTTTTCGCAGTAAAAAAGAGGCGTGCCCATCTCCGATGCTATGCGCATGGAAAGCCTTTGGGCCTCCAGGTATTCTCCGTCCAGCAACCTCTCCTCCGTGTAGGCTCCTCTCCTACGCCGTTATCGCCCGGCACCTCAATTCTAACCCAACCGGGGAGGAAGTCGTCCAAGATGGAGCGGGAGCCACGGGTGGCCACGCCGCAGCGCTCCCCGGGGGTCGCATACCTTCAAGGGTAGTAGCGACGCCTTTTCGGCCTTCCGCTTTCGGAGGTGCCGCCGAAATCGCGCACCCGCCGTCCTTTGCCGCTTGATAGCTTCTCTGGGAGAGGCCTGACGGTGGGACGCGGGACCGGGCGCGGGGTCGCGACCTTCCGATAGTCGCTTCACGCGAAAAATGAAGGTTTTCCTGCTGCGGGCCGGGCAAATCGAGTATTGTTGCTGAGGAAAGGCGCTTTCCGCAAGGCCTTCGCCCTTCAAGACCCGTCCTTCGAGACATAAAACCAACGGGCCGACGGCCATGACACCCCTTACGACAGGCTAGATGTGAAAGCGGGGGGCAGGTCCCCGAACGCTCTACGGAACAAACCAGCGCACATGGTTTATGAAAGCCCCTGGAACGCATATAATCTTTTCGTGCTGTCAATAAGGCGGTGGCTGTTCGATTTCCTGGAGGTGTTGGACGTATGACCCGCTCCGAAACCCATGGTGTCTCTGGCTACAAGTTGCTGGCGGACCTTCTCACCGCATCTCGATTGCCCCTCGCTCTCGTGGTGGTGCTCCTGGGGGCTTTCGGCGGCAGATCCGCGCTGGGAGCGGGACTCCTGTTGATCCTCGCCGGCTGGACCACGGACATTTTCGACGGAAGGCTGGCCCGCCTCGATCCCGACGGCGCCACCACCCGTATAGGCGACGCGGACCTCGCGGTGGACTTGATCCTTGACGCGGCCGGGTTGGCCCTCTTTGCTCTCGCCGGCATGGTGCCCGCCGTTCCCGCGGCGATCTACTTCCTTCTCGCCGCGATCGTCATCGCCATCAGGCCTACCCGCGCCGTCATCACTTACTTCGAGCTCCCCGTCCTCGCCCTTCACCCAGTGATGGCCTTCGCGGCCTCCCGCCTGGTGGGCTGGCTTTATGTGTTGTGGTTGGCCTTTGCCGCCGCCCTCAACCGCAAACGCCTCTTTGAGATACTGGGAGTGCTCGCGGGCAGGTCGAAGGAAGGCGGTGCGCAGGGCCGCTCGCGGCGCTGATCTCATGCGTGAGCGCGGCCGGGCAGACAACAGCTCCTCCGGGGCATGTCCGCAAGTGATAAGAGATGCGGGGTCGCTGTAGCGCGTAGCCACGATATCAGCTAATCCCCGGCATATCAACGGGAACCCTGGGCCTTAAGCGGGATAACATGAACTTCGGCTTCCACAAAGGCGGCTTGCAAGAAAATCGCAAACCATCGCGCTTTGTGCCCGCCCCGGTCTCCGGGCGTCAATCCTGGGGACGGAATACCTTCCCCCTCACGAAGGAAGGTGGCGCCCTAACATCTCGCTTGGACGCTGGTGCTGGAACGACCAGCCTTCCGGTCGCCAGGGAAGCGGACGGGACGGCAGAAAAACCAAATCCGAAGGACATCAAGCGGTTTGAACGTTTAAACGAACTGACCGCAGGGACAAGGTATGAAAGCCGGTCACGGGAACGGCCTCAGGCGCGTCTTGCGGTTCCAGAACATATCCCGTCTCGTTATGCCGGAGGCTTGAGCCCCTCTCCCTTCCCGGGTGGCGCGGCTTTCTTAGCGGCCTCCTCTAGGACGTCATCCGGCATCCTGGCGGCCCTCCTTCTCCAGATGCCGAGGGGAACGGTCAGAAAAGCGGCGTTGGCCGCCAATACCCAGAGGCTAACCGCCGCCATGATCACCGCCGTCCATGCGGTGGCCAGAGCCCAGATCGATAACGCCGCCGCGAGCGCCGCCACCAGGCCCGCAGCGACAACAAGGGAGCGGCGGAGGCGTTCCAGCCTCGAGGCCGTTTCCAGCGGGTAAAGCAAGGCAGGGGATGGTTCTCCCTTTCTCCTCAGGTAGCGGGAGAGTATGACCAGAAAAGAGCTGTCCGGTATGCTTCCCGCGAGGGAAGCGGTTGCCCCCACCATGGTCACGTTTACAAGGGATATCATCCCCAGTATCATCACCAAAACCAGCATTTTCACGCTTCTCCCGTCCGCCTCAGCGCGGCGCGCGGCCAGCGGATCGCGATTTCAGCGACCGCCCTGAGCCTCTTTTTGATCGCCCGCATCAGGGCGTACAGCCCCCGCGTCGCCTCGCGGCCTTCAGGGCAAACCCATTATCGGGTAAAGCGCCATAGCGCCGCAAACCCTCGTGGGTCATGCCGGCGCGAAAGAGAGCCCCGAGCGAACACGATGTCGCCTTTCCCCGGCTCTACAGATCAATCGGGCAAGACGCACTTGCGCCGCAAACCCTCGTGGGTCATGCCGGCGCGAAAGAGAGCCCCGAGCGAACACGATGTCGCCTTTCCCCGGCTCTACAGATCAATCGGGCAAGACGCACTTGCGCCGCAAACCCTCGTGGGTCATGCCGGCGTGAAAGAGAGCCCCGAGCGAACACGATGTCGCCTTTCCCCGGCTCTACAGATCACCTCATGGACGCGCAACCCATGCCACGGGCCCGCGGCGGCGGCGCTGAGGGTGGCACCCGCTTTCAGGCCTTGATGCTTACCGGTGGCGTTGCTGTTTCCGGACTCCTGGCTTACATTGGAGCTGGTGACCATGCATGCTGGATTATTACTTTTCCATACTGGAGGGGCGTAAACCGGCGCGTCACTGGCTCGCCTCTCGCATCGCCGCGGGCGCGCAAGACCTCGCCCTCATGCCGGAGGATGAACTCTGGTCCCTCCACGCCTCCGCCATGGAGGCCTTCAGGGTTCTCGCGGGCACGGGGGAAGAACCCGACCCCGTCGAGGGGCCGTCTCTCCTCGACCTCAAGGCGGCACTTGCCCGCCGCATGCTCTCCTCCTGCCGCATGTGCGAGCGGCGCTGCGGGGTGGATCGCGCCGTGGGCGAGCGAGGTTACTGCGGAGTGGGCGCCGAGTCCCGGGTGGCCTCCATGTTCCTCCATTTCGGAGAGGAGCCTGAGCTCGTGCCCTCGCACACCATCTTCTTCTCCGGCTGTACCTTTCGCTGCGTATATTGCCAGAACTGGGATATCGCCATGGACGCACGCGCCGGGAGTCCTGCCGACCCCGGCCTGCTCGCGCGTGGCCTGCGCGAGGGCCTGCGCCAGGGCTCGCGCAACGCCAACTTCGTGGGAGGCAACCCGGACCCAAACCTGCACGTCATCCTGGAGACCATCATCAGGCTGGGTGAAGACGGCAGGAGCCTGCCCATGGTCTGGAACTCGAACATGTACACCTCCGCGGAGGCCATGCGCCTCCTGGACGGGGTCATGGATGTCTACCTCGCGGATTTCCGCTATGGAAACGACGCCTGCGCCGCCCGCTACTCCGACGTCGAGGACTATTTCGAGGTGGTGAGCCGCAACTTCCTCCTCGCCCACCGCCAGGGGGAGATCATGCTGCGGCAGCTCCTCCTTCCCGGGCACCTTGAGTGCTGCACGGCCAGGATCATGGACTGGGTGGCCGAGAACA
The DNA here is from genome assembly GCA_015711875.1 of Candidatus Solincola jinzensis. The sequence continues at coordinate 7,837 of JACVJG010000039.1, forward strand.
TACCCGGCACCTATTTCAACCTCATGTTCCAATACCGGCCGGAATACCGCGCCGCCCTTTATCCCGAACTGGACCGCAGGCTCACGGCTGAGGAGAGACGCGGGGCGCTGGAGCTGGCGCGCCGCCTGGGCATCGCTCTTGGCTGACAGGCGCGTTTTCGCCAAACCGAGGGGTGAGGGGAAGCGGTTGCGGGAAACCGAACATGCCACCGTCAAGGGAGGGGGCACCGCTCAGTCGCTTTCGCTGCAAGGAGTCAGTGGCTATCGCTCTTGACCTCCAGGATGGGATAAGGTATTTCCACCCCCGCTTCCTCCAGGGCCCGCTTCACCGCCGTTATTGCTTGCGACCTTATCTCCAGGATGCTAACGCACTCCGGGTCCACCCAGAAGTAGGCCCGCAGGGATATAGAGCTCTCGGCCAGCGACTCCACCACCACCAGCGGCGCGGGGTCGGGAAACACCCCTTCCAGCGCCGCGAGGGCGGCAGCGGCGACGGAGAGGGCGGAGGGGATATCCTCTGGGAAGGCGATGCCGATCTGGAAGTCCAGGCGCCTTCGGCGGTTGCGGTTGTTGTTGACCACCGCAGTGCGGAAGATGTTCGCGTTGGGCACGAAAACCTGCCGCCCGTCATATGTGCGGATCACGGTATCCCTGACCCTGACGTCCACGACGGTTCCCTCCACGTCACCGAAGCGCACCACGTCGCCGACCACGAACGGCCTCTGCAGGATGAGGATGATGCCGGCCAGGAAGTTCTCCACCACGTCCTTGAGGGCAAAGCCCACCCCCACGCTTACCAGCCCCAGCGATGCCACCAGGGCGCCGGCGTTCACTCCCATCACTCCCAGGCCCACCAGGACACCCACCACCATGGTCGCCATGAACCCCAAACGCGACACCAGCCGCGCCGCGTGCTCCGAGGCCTTAACGCGCCTGAGGGAGCGGGCCACCGCGAAGCGCACCCCTCGCGCCAGCAGGTAGAAAACCAGGAAGACCAGGAGCCCCGTCACCAGGGAGGGGAGACGGGTGATGAACCCGTCCCAGAGGTCACGCAGGGCGTCCAGCAACAGGTTGGCGGTCAGCATCTCACTGGCTTTTCTCCCCCGCGCTCTTTTCCCCTTCGCCCTGCGCGGCGCCGTTTTCCGCCGGCTTCCCCGCGCCGTCGACCGCCTCGGGCTTGGGATAGAGCTCCCTCAGCCACCGCAGAATGTTCTCTGGCAGGTTCTCCTCCACCCAGGCCTGGTCAGGGAAGTTGTCACGCACATAGGCCCAGACGGTATCCCCCTTCCCCACTTCTTCCTGCAAAACGTTCCGCAGCCCGTCCTGAGCATGTAGAAAATCGGTGTTCTTCTCCCGCATCATGGTTTCGCTGGTGCGCACGACGATGAAGACCTCCTCCGCGCCTTCCACCGCTCTCGCCACCGTAAAGGACCTGCGATACCCGGGCAGAAGCACGGCCAGAAGGATGATGGCCAGGGTGACGAGCGTCACCGCGTTCACCACTATGGCCGCGACCAAGCTCACTTTGCGACGCACCTTTTCCGTCCCGGAAGGCTGCGGTCTGGCCGTTCGCCTGGGAGCCTCTTCCATTTCCCCCACGCCCTCGACCTCGCGCCTCTCCTCGTTCTCGTCCCATTTGTCCAAGGACATCACCTCCATCCCTCAAGACTTCTCCGCCCACGGCTCCTTTCCCTTGCCGCCATCCGCCTCTGACGCACAAGCGTGCGGTGCGGAGCGGCGCCGTTTCCTTTCGGGCCCTACCGCCGTCGCCACCTTCCCCGGGGTGCGGCTGAAAGCGCAAGCCGGCTCTGGACGCGGCCGGCCCCCGCGCCTTGCAAGGATACAGTTCTCTCCGTGGTGCGAGGAGCTCAGGCCTGGAACCCACAACGCGGCTAACGGCGTCAATTTATTCTAAATGGTTCGGGGCGGCAAGGCTCCCTGGCTACCGGGCTACTGCGGGACGGACGCGCGCTCATACAGCGTGAGTCCGGCGCCCGGGCCTTTCGCGCGCGCCAAACCTGGATTGCGGCGCCTTCGCCCCCAGGCGTCCTGGCGGTTGACGGCGTTCTGCGAGTTCGGCCACACTGGTCTAGGTCGCTCGAAACTCGCTTGCGGAGAAGAAAAGTCCAGGTGGACGGCTATTTCGCTTTTCAGAAAAGGACAGAGGTGATGCAGATGAACGAGGAGCAGGTACTTTCTTCCAGGCCGCCGGTCCCGCCGCAGATCCCTCCCGAGCCGCCGCTGGCCCCCCCACCACGCGGCGCGCGCGAGGGCTGGAGGACGGCGGCGCTGGCCGCGGCGGTGGGGATCGCCGCGGCGGTGGCGGCGATGTTCGTGCTGCCGTTGCTGTTCGGCGCCAACCCCGTGGACGTGCTCAGCAACAAAGGCGGGGAGCGCGTGCAGGAAGTGAGAACGGTCGAGGAGCGGGTGGTAAAGGCCGGCCAGGAAGCGGTGGTGGAGGTGGCCGCCAAGGTCTTGCCCTCGGTGGTGAACATAGAGGTGCAATACGGCATACTGGGCAAGGGCATCGGGTCCGGCTTCATCTATCGCTCCGACGGTTACATCATCACCAACAACCACGTGGTGGAGAACGCCTCCTCCATAAAGGTCTCCCTGCGCGACGGCTCCGTCCACGACGCCAAGGTGGTGGGGACCGACCCGGAGACCGACCTGGCGGTGATCAGGATAGACGAGTCCGATCTGCCTCCCGTCACCCTTGGCACCTCCTCCGACCTGGTGCCCGGGGAGCTGGCGGTGGCGGTGGGCAGCCCCGAGGGCTTCGAGGGCAGCGTTACCAGCGGCATCATCAGCGCCCTCAACCGCAATATCTACGTACCCGACGCGGCGCCCCTCCTCGACGTCATCCAGACCGATGCCGCCATCAACCCCGGGAATTCCGGCGGCCCCCTTTGCAACAGCGTGGGCGAGGTCATCGGCATAAACACCGCCATATATTCCCAGAGCGGGGGGTACGACGGCCTCGGTTTCGCCATCGCCATCGACAACGCCAAGCCGGTGATCGAGCAGCTCATCGAGAAGGGTTCCGCCGTGCACCCCTGGCTGGGGTTCAACGGCAGCACCCTCGATCCCGAGACCGCCAAGAGCTACGACCTCCCGGTGGACAAGGGAGCCCTGGTGCGCAGGGTGATCTCCGGCACCCCTGCTGAGAAGGCGGGCTTGCAGGCGGGGGACATCATCGTGGCCATCGACGGCAGCCCCGTGGACTCCATGGATCAGGTGATGCTGGAGATACGCAAGCGCAAGGTGGGCGACAGCGTTACCGTGACCTACTACCGCGGCAAGGAGAAACGGGAGACCACGGCGGTGCTGGAGGAAAAGCCCGCGCGCGCGTTCTGACACCCGCTTCCCCCTGGCGGCAATCCCGGTGAGCCTGGAAAGCTGAGCCGCGCGGGCCATCGCGCGGTGGTCACAGCGGGTTTCTGCCCCTCCCGGCAAGCCTGGCCGGCATGGAGACGAACCAGGGGCCGCTCGCCAAGCCCGCTACCAGGGAAGGCTCCGCTTGGCGGGAAAAACCACCTCTTCGTGCCTGTGTTTCCTGGCGCCATCGACGCCCTGCCGTGCGAAACACTGCGCCACGCCTGTTTGGTGTAAAATTAACCCCCGGAAGCCAGATGACGCGCTGGCTCCGCTTTCATTAGCCAGCGCGTTCGTCGATCTCTGAACGGGAGGAGGCCCTTGATCGCCAGGGAGCTGCGCGGGCTCATAGAGGCGGCTATAGAGGAAGCGGTGTCGCGGGGAGAGATAGCAGCCTCGGAAATGCCGGATTTCGTCCTCGAGCGACCCCGCCATAAAGCCCACGGCGACTGGGCGACCAACGCGGCTTTGGTGCTGGCCGGCGCCCTGGGGCGCAAGCCGCGGGAGGTGGCCGAGATCCTGGCCCACCT
>JACVJG010000040.1 GCA_015711875.1 Candidatus Solincola jinzensis
CCTCCAGTGACGGGATACATCCCTACACCGACATCCTCAGCTGCGACCCTGTAGGGAGCATGGTCCTATGCGCCAACGGCAACTCGGTCAAGGAATACATCCTCGGCGGGGCGTTCCGCAGTTACGACGGCGGTGGGTCGTGGAATTCAGTTATGAATCTCGGCCTTTCTACCATCAATATTTGCGATATCGCCATAACCCCGGGGAATCCTGACAGGGTGTTCGCTTCATCCTATCAAAACGGACCTTTCTTGGGAGGACTCTGGTTGAGCGAGGACGGTGGCGCAAGCTGGCTTCTGGCCGAACATCCACCGGGCTATCCCTGGAGCATAGGGCAACATTACGGATGGGGGGTTTCAAGGGTCGCTATAGCGCCGAGCGATCCTGAGACGGTCTATGCCCTCGTCACAGCCCAGAAGCAGCCGGATTCTTCCCAGGAGGTGCAGTATATATACCGCAGCCCGGATGGTGGTAACTCATGGTATTACATGGGGACCGCTTTTGATGGAATATACTCTAATTTCTACAGCTTGGCGGTGGACGCTGAGAACAAAGACACCTTGTATGCAGTGGCGGGAAGGGTATATCAGCCAAACTACCCTTCCTCATATGGGCTGATGAGGTCAACGGACGGCGGCGCCACGTGGACCGAGATCGGGCCGCAGGCGAACTATCCCACCGCTTTTATGTCCGTGGTTACCGATCTTTATCAGGGCGGTATCGTCTATTTGGCCGGCAGAGGCCCCGAGAACTACCCGGTATTGTTCAAGAGCTCGGACGGGGGCGAGACCTGGGAGGAAATAAGCGTCGGCCTGAACACGCCTGAATATGCATACGGCGCGATGCAAGCCCTTTGCGTCAATCCAGACAATCCGGACATCCTGTACGCGGCCGCCGGCTGCTATACGAGATTCATTAGCGGGCCTGCCGCGCTCCTTATCTCGACCGACAGGGGCGAGAGCTGGCGCCTGATGAGCACGGAGGGCATCCCGGATGCCCGGGTTCTCGATATGGCCTGCAGCAGGGATTACCTCTACCTGGCCACCAACGACGGGGTTTTCCGCTCGCGAATAAGCGACTACTCGCAGCCTTTCTCAGCTTCGGCACAAGAAGAGCAGAGGCTTCCCACCGCGGCGGGGGACGTGTTGATCATCCCAGCCGGGGCGCTCACCGAGGACGCGGAGATCACTTTGAGCATCGTCGCTTCGGAAGGCCTGCCTGATCCTCCCGAGGGCATGGCGAAGATAGCCCGCGCCTTCGACTTCGGGCCGGATGGAACGGTCTTCCAGTCGCCCGTGACCCTGGCACTACGCTACGAGGATTCCGAGGTGCCCGAAGGGGTGAGCGAGCAGGACCTGGTGGTCTGTTTCTACGACAGCGCCTCCTCTCAGTGGGTATCCCTCACAGGTGTGGTGGACCCCGAGGCCAACATCATAACCTGCCAGGTTGACCACTTCACTCTTTTTGCCATCATGGTGCCCGACAACCAGCCTCCCCAGGTGGAGATAACCTCCCCTGTGCCTGGGAGTGCCATCGAGGGAGTGGTGCCCTTCTCGGCAACTGCCTCCGACAACGTGAAGCTCTGGAAGGTCGAGTTCCTGCTGGACGGCGCCTTGCTTGAGGCGGACACCGTGGCGCCCTACGTGCACAGCCTGGACACCGGCTTCGTCACGCCCGGCGTTCACTCCCTGACGGCGATCGCCTACGACACCGCGGGGCTCACGGCCAGGCAATCCATGACCGTGCTGGTGAATACCACCCGTCAACCGACCTATATGTCCCTGGAGGGGCCCTCGTCTGCGCGATATTCCGACCTCTTGACCCTGCGGGCCACCCTGAACGATTCCGCCGGAAGGCCGGTCGTCGGGCGTGAGGTTTGCTTCTCGATGGGTGATGAGCGTGGCGCCACCGTGACCGGCGAGGACGGTTCCGCGGAGTGGGCCGTCAGGACGAAACTGCCGGCTGGCGAGTACCCCGAAGGCCTATCGGCCTCCTTCGCTGGAGACGCGATGTATTTCGAGAGCGTGGACACCGCGCCCATTAGGGTGGAAAAAGAGGATGCGGAGCTGTCCTACAACGGCTCCTATCTGTCAAGGGTGGATTCCGCCGTGAACCTGCGGGCAGAGCTGCGCGAGAATGACGATAGCCCAGGTGAAATCGCTCTTGCGGGCGCGGTGGGCTTCGAGATCTACGACTCCAAGGGGAACCTGGCCCGCAAGGAGCAGGCGCCGGTGGTGGAGAGCGCGCCGGGGGTGGGGGTAGCCGAAACCGCGTCCCCTCCCCTCCCAGCCGGCATATACACCGTACGCACCAGCCTGGAGGCGAAACCCTATTACGCCGCCCGGGGCGATATTTTCACCGAGCTTGCGGTGTACGATCCCCAGGGAGGCTTCACGACGGGAGCAGGTTTTCTCTGCGACAGAGCGCTTAAAACCTTCGCCTTCGTGGTCAAGCCCTCGAGCTGCGCGCCGTGGCTGCCCAAGGGAGACCTGGTTTTTGTGGACCACACCCAGTTGTTCAGACCGTTTAGGATCAACGCCACAGGCTTCGCCTGGCTGGTGATACCCGCTGACCAGGACATCGCCTACGTAGCTGGCACTTGCTCCCTGAGCGGGCAGGATGGATATACCTTCAACCTGATGGTTGAGGACAAGGGCTGCTGGCTCCTGCCCCTGGATACCCTGAGCCTGGTGGTGAAAGACCCTTCTGGTGCCGTGGCCTACGAAGCCCGGGGCACCATCTCCGGAGGCAACATAAAGATCCAGCGCTGACCCGGGCATTTAGGCACAGGTTTAGTGGCCATCCGGACCTGGGGATCGCGTCCAGCTCTCGCCTGGCATCTGGGGCCAACGACCAGAAGCCGCTTTCTCAAGCGCAGCCCCTCGGCGAGGAACGGCTTACGGCTTAGCTCGCCGAGGGCGACAGATACTCAACGCGCGTAGCGAAAATGATAGAATGCCTTTGCTTGAAAGAACTTTTTACCTGAATAACCCGGAGGTAGGTCCCGCAGGCGGAATGGCGGCCACGGCTTGCCAGGCGGGCAGGAAACGAGGCTGCGTGATGGACTCGCGCTGCATGCCCAGTAATTGCCCTGACCACGGCACCTCCGAGGTCTACGATAAAGAGAGAGGCGAAGAAGTGGGCACCAAGGCGGACAACTCGGCTACGGAGGGCCTTTACCGCAGAGGCCTGCGCCTGGAATATTTCACCATCGCCTACAACGCCTTGGAGGCGGCCGCGTCCATCGGGTTCGGCCTGCTGGCCGGAAGCGTAGCCCTGGTGGGCTTCGGTCTGGACAGTGTGGTCGAGTCCCTCTCCGCCCTGGTGCTCATCTGGCGCCTGCGCAAGCACGGAAAAGTGCCGCGGGAGGGCGAGGAGAGGGTGGAGAGGAAGGCCATGCGCCTCGTCGCCGCGACTTTCTTCGTCCTCGCCGCCTACGTGCTCTACGAATCCGTCACCAAGCTCGCTTTTCGCGAGGCCCCGGAAGAGTCCCTGCCAGGCATCGTCATCGCCTTTCTCTCCCTTGCGGTCATGCCCGTCCTGGCGAGGATGAAAAAGAACACGGGCGAGCGCATAGGGAGCAGCGCCCTGGTCGCCGACTCCCGGGAGACCCTGGCCTGCGCGTTCCTCTCCCTGGCCCTCCTCGCGGGCCTGGGGATCAACTACCTCTTCGGTTTCTGGCAGGCCGACCCCATCGCCGGCATCCTCATCGTGCTCTTCCTGCTCCGCGAGGGGTATGAAGTCTGGGAGGAAGCGGGAGAGAGGGAGGAAGAGGCGGGGAGAGGCTAGCGGCAGGCGGGCGAAGGTCAGGAGCCGGCCCGCCGCGCGCCGCGCCAGCAACCATGCCGCGCGGTGCGGGTCAGTATCTCGGCGACAAAACCTGCGCTATGCGGCGGAGGCATGCTGCGCACCCTACCTCGTACGACCCAAGTCATCCGGGAGCAGGATATTCAGTCGGTCAGTGAGGTCATGGCATCACGGCCGGGACTCATGGCGATGCGTCTCCCTTTTTGATCGATTTGCTGTATGAAAGGCTTTATAACTGCATCCGGCCATCTGCCCCCGGCATAACCGGGAAACCTGTGGGTTTGGAGTTTACCAGTTTTTACAATCTCACCTTTTCGGGCCCTCATACTTATATCACCCTTCACTTGGCTGGATTTTTACCTACCTTCGGTAGTTTAGCCTTACTCCCGGTATGATGGTAAGCTCATGGGAACGGATCTCGTCACCATCAGTCGAGGCTCGCCTCGGAATCGGGTCCGCATAGGTTCAGGCCCGCGATAAGAGCGGTCAAGGATCAGGGATCGCGTCGGGTCCGGGTCGGCATCGGTTCAGGATCGTGCCAGGGGCGATCGATGGTGACGGATAGCGTCGGGTTCGGGTCAGCATCGGTTTCAAGATCGCGCAAGCGGTGAACATGGATAGCGTCCGCATCTGGCCAAGACCACGGGAGGGGAGAGCGCATGGAGCACAAGGAGGAACACAAGGACATCCTGGTCGAGAAGGACGGTCACGTCGCAGTCATCACCCTTAACCGGCCCGAACACCTCAACGCCCTCACCCTGAGCATGCAGGACGAGCTGCTATCCGCCCTGCAGGAGGCGGACTCGGACCCTGAGGTCAGGGCCATGGTGCTCACCGGCGCCGGGCGGGCCTTCTGCGCTGGCATCGACATGTCCAGCGGGGCCACCGCCGCCGACGACACCGTTCCCCAGGACCTGCGGGAGGAGAAGGCCAGCACGGTAAAGCTGTTGTTCTCGCTCATGAAGCCGGTCATCGTGGCCTACAACGGGGCCGCGGTGGGGGTGGGCCTCACCATGACCCTCCCCTTCGACATCCGCATCGCGGCCGAGAGCGCCAAGCTGAGCCTGGCCTTCGTGAGGCGGGGTCTCCTGCCCGAGCTGGCCTGCCCCTGGCTGCTCCCCAAGATCATCGGTATAAGCCGCGCGGCCGAGCTCATGTACACCGGCCGGGCCATTACCGCGCGCGAGGCGCTGGAGTTCGGGCTGGTGAGCCGGGTGGTCCCCGACGAGGAGCTGATGCCCACGGCCATGGGGTTGGCTGAGGAGATAGCCGAGAACTGCGCGCCCGTGAGCGTTTCCCTCACCAAGAAGATGCTCTACGACTTCCTGGCCGAAACCGACGTGGAGAGGGCGGAGAGGACCAATCACCGCTACCTCGACCGCATCATGACCCATCCGGACGTGGTGGAGGGGATCATGTCCTTCATGCAGAAGCGCAAGCCGGAATGGACGGGGAAGGTCCCCCGCGACATCCCGGAGCTGGACTGAGGCGTGACTCCCGTTCCTCATGGCCCCGGTGCCTCAGACATCTGGCTACAGGTTGACCGAGAATCAGAAAATGGCGGCAATATGCCAGTAATTACCAGCATTAAGCTGGAATAATGCCTAAACTGCCTTGCGAGATTTCAGTTCCAGGTCACCCTGGCGAGGCCTGCCCTTGCGAGATTTCGATTCATGGTCACCTTGGCGAGGCTTGACCCCGGTGCCTTTGCGAGGGGGCACGCGCTTGATCTTGGATTTATTACCATATAATGGTTTGAAATCCAGGATTCAAGACCTGACCCCGTGCTTGCAACCCGTTCTCACATGAGCACGTTCTTTCTTAGACAAAGGTTGTTGATTTAAGACCGGGACATGACCCCATACTTGCTTGCGTGCTCACGGCTCGCTTGTTTATTCCCGGTATTCGCGCTATAAACATCTTAGGACAGCTAGCACAAACAAGGGCGGATGGCTCAGCACTATTCTAATCAGATCGCTGCATGAGCTGACCCCGAAGAGGCAGGGCGGACGGCTCAAGGGATCGGTATCACACAGCCCATCCATCCTCTATGCAAAACCGCTCGCGAACACGTCTATCCTGGAGAGGAAAGGAGAGGGCGATGAGGCCGGCCATGTGGGTCCGCTTGTCCTGTGTTGTTTTCACCTTCCTGCTGGCGATATCGCCGCTATTCGCCCGGTCGGGTAGCGCGGCGGCCGCGCCAGGCGACATCCTGCGATGCTCCACCAAGGCGGATTGGGGCCAGAGCAACCTGCCCAGCCACTCCCCCGCGATCAGCGCGGACGGGCGCTATGTGGCCTTCACCTCCTGCGCCGACAACCTGGTGCCCGGGGACTATAACGGTAGGTGGGACATTTTCCGCAAGGACCTCCAGACCGGGGCCATCTTGCGCTGCTCCACCAACGCCTCATGGAACGAGGCTAACGGCGACAGCTTCGCCCCCTCCATCAGCGCGGACGGGCGCTACGTGGCCTTCAATTCATCCGCCACCAACCTGGTGTCCAATGACACCAACGGCCAGTGGGATGTCTTTCGCAAGGACCTCCAGACCGGGGATGTCGTGCGCTGCTCCACCGACAAGGACTGGTTCGAGGCCACGGGGGGAGGCAGCTACGATCCCTCCGTCAGCGCGGACGGGCGCTATGTGGCCTTCTCGTCCGACGCCACCAACCTGGTACCCAACGATACCAACGGGATAAGGGATGTTTTCTGCAAGAGCCTTTCCACGGGGCACATAGTGCGCTGCTCCACCGATTCCTCGTGGGGACAGTCCAGCGGCGGATACAGCAACAATCCCTCCATCAGCGCGGGAGGGAGCTACGTGGCCTTCTCGTCCACGGCAAACAACCTGGTGCCCGGGGACACCAACGGGTTAGGCGACATCTTCCGCAAGGACCTTTCCACAGGCGCTATCGCGCGCTGTTCTACAGATAAGGACGGGAACCAGGTGAGCGACGGGGACAGCTACAGGCCCTCCATCAGCGCTGACGGGCTATACGTGGCCTTCTATTCCTTTTCCGCCAGCCTGGTACCCGGGGACACCAATTCCCTGTGGGACGTCTTCCGCAAGGACGTGCAGACGGGGGCCATCGTGCGCTGCTCCACCAGGTCGGATGGGGGACAGTCAAGCGGGGAGGAGGGGAGCTTCAACCCTAGCATCAGCTCCGACGGCAGGTACGTGGCCTTCCACTCCAGCGCCACCAACCTGGTGTCAGGGGACACCAACGGACAGCAGGACGTCTTCCGCAAGGACTTAAAGACCGGGGCCGTCGTGCGCTGCTCCACCAGGGCGGACGGAGGCCAGGCCAGCGACGGATGGAGTTCCAGTCCCGCCATCAACGCGGACGGCAGGTTCGTGGCTTTCGACTCGAACGCCACCAACCTGGTGCCCGGGGACACCAACTCGGCAGGCGACGTATTCCGCAAGGAACTGGCGCCGCCCAGGCCGGCCATCGCGTCCATCGACCCCTCCTCGGGGCCGGCGGGGACGGAGGTGACCCTGGTGGGCGTGGATTTCGGGGACACGCGGGGAAGCTCGTACGTATCCTTCGACGGGACACAGGCCAGCGAGTACGGGTCCTGGTCGGACACGGAGATCGTCTGCGTGGTGCCCGCCGGGCTTGCGGGAGAGCTGGCGGTTACGGTGACCACGCTAAACGGCATCTCCAACCGCGTCATCTTCAGCGTCGAGGGGCCTCCTCCCCCTCCTCCCCCTCCTCCCCCTCCTGCCACCACCTTTTACTTCGCCGAGGGCTACACCGGTGAGGGCTTCGAGGAATGGCTGTGCCTGGGGCAGCCGGTGGACGCCCCCTTGCAGGTGCGGGTGACCTATCTCTTCGCGGACGGCTCCCCCTCGATAGAGCAGACCTACGACGTCCCCGGCCTCTCCCGCTTCACCATGGACGTGAACTCGGTGGTGGGCCCGGGCAGGGAGGTCTCCATGGTGTGCGAGGCCGATGCCCCCTTCATCGCCGAGCGCCCCATGTACTTCGACTACAAAGGGGCCTGGACCGGGGGCCACGACGCCGTGGGGGCGGACTCCCCCTCGCCCACCTGGTACTTCGCCGAGGGATATACCGGGGAGGGCTTCGAGGAGTGGATATGCGTCTTAAACCCCGGGGATACGGATGCCTCCCTCACCTTCCGCTTTCAGACCCAGGAGGAGGGGGAGAAGGTGGTCTCCGACCAGGCCGTCCCCGCCCGCTCCCGCCGCTCCTTCCGCGCCAACGACCTTTTGGGGGGCGCCTACCAGGCCTCGCTGGCCCTGGAGTCCTCGGTCCCGGTGGTGGCGGAGCGCCCCATGTACTTCGACTACGCCGGCCGGGGGAGCTGGCACTGGGACGGGGGCCACTGCGTGATGGGGGCGAGGGAGCTCGCAAGCGACTACTTCTTCGCCGAGGGCTGCACGCGCACGGGCTTCGAGGAGTGGCTCTGCATCCAGAACCCCAATCCTTCCCCCATCGAGGTCGAGGCCACCTACATGCTGGGCACGGGGGCCACGGTGGAGAAGCTCTACACCGTCCCCGCGGCCGGGCGCTCCACCGTCTTCGTGGCGGACGAGGTGGGGGAGGGCCAGGACGTCTCCGTGCGCCTCACCTGCCGCTCCTCCCCTTTCCTTGCCGAGCGCCCCACCTACTTCGCCTACCAGGGCACCAACGCCTGGGGCTGGGATGGGGGCCACTGCGTCATAGGCATCCCCACAGGCTCCCGGGAGTGGTTCTTCGCCGAGGGATACACCGGGCCAGGCTTCGAGGAGTGGATCTGCATCCAGAACCCCACCGGTGACGACGCCACCGTGTCCATAGCCTACTACCCGCAGGGGAAAGACCCCATCACCCCCGACCCCTTCACGGTGAGGGCCAACTCCCGCCACACCGTCTATGTGAACGCCCACGCCGGGGAAAACCTCTCCCTCTCGGCCGAGGTGTCCTCGGACAAACACGTCATCTGCGAGAGGCCCATGTACTTCGACTACAAAGGAGCCTGGACCGGGGGCCACGACGTGGCTGGCTACGCCCCCTAGAAGATGTAGTTGGGTCAGGTCTTGAATTTTGAATTCATTTCCAGTCAAGGGGTTGAAATTCAAAATTCAAGACCTGACCCCTGCGGTTTTCATGCGCTTTTAACGCCTCGGGCACCTAGGGAAGCCTTACCAATGTGCGTGGGACCCCCATAAAATTCAAGACCTGACCCCCTGGGTTGTCGCGTAAGCGGCAGCGCCGGCCGGAGAGAGGAGTGGCTGTGCCGGCCGCCTGGACGGAGAGGAGCGAGCCGGAGGCGAGCGCAGCGAGGTCCAGGCTTGGCACGTGTGCGCTCGACCCATATTCTGGCAAAGGATTCAAGATTCAAGACCTGACCCCATGCGGTTGTCGCGCCTCAGACACCAAGCGAGGCCTGACCCCCGTGTCTGATGGGCGGGTCGACCCCTTCGGCGCGGAAGGATATAACCGCGACCGTAATGGGTATATATGATCCTTGGAGAGAGCCATCAGGCCGGGGAGATTATTTACTAAATAATGCTGACCCAAAATCCCGGGTTTGAAGCGCGAGGTGTTTGCTTTTAAGGGCTATGCAAGGGGGTAGGATCGATGAGACGTTTATCCCGTGACGCGTTTCCCGCGAAAACCGTTGTGGTCACAACGTTCAACATGACCAAGGCAACACGAACCGCCGCCAGGTCCGCCATGCCCGGCCGCGCCGCAAGACGCGCTGCCCCGACGGCGGCCTTCGCGCTCGTCCTGGCGCTCGCGTCCGTCTTCGCCCTCCTTCTGCCCTGCGCTACGGCCGCGGCGGCGGAGTGGAGCCCGTCGGCGGAGGGCGGCCTGGACGGCTCCTACAGGATCGCCGCCTATAAATGCTCATGCATGGCCGCCTACGGAAACCGCCTGTACGTGGGGACGTACACCCCGAAGGGATGCGGGGTGTGGCGGCAGGACGACTCGGGCTGGACTCAGGTGAACACGCCGGGGTTCGGGGCATCCGACCACGTCGATGCCACCGAAATGGCCGTATTCGGGGATCGCCTTTACGTGGGAACGGGCAGCAACGAGAGCGGCTGCCGGGTGTGGCGCTACGACGGCGCTTCCTGGGCCTGCGTGGTCGGCCCCGGCGGCGCGAAAAGCGCCGGCTTCGGGAACGCCCAGAACGGCTGGATCCACTCCATGGCCGTTTACAACAACAAGCTCTACGTGGCGACGGGGAACTTGACCAGCGGGGCCGAGCTGTGGAGCACCCCCGACGGCGCTTCCTGGAGCAGGGTGGACGGGGGCCTCCTTGGGGCAAGCAACACCGCCATCTCCTCCATGAAGGTGTTCGGGGGATTCCTCTACGCGGGCACCATCAACTTCACGGCGGGATGCGAGGTGTGGCGCTACAACGTCTTTAACTGGAACCAGGTGGCGTCCGGAGGCTTCGGCGACCCCAACAACAAGGGTGCAACCTCCATGGATGAATACGCGGGCAGGCTTTACGTGGGCATCACGAACTATACCTCCGGCCTGCGCGTTTACAGCACGGACGGCGTAGGACCCTGGCTCAACGCGGACGGCGGCCAGCTCGGCCCTCAGAACACGGGCGCATATGCCATGCGCGTCTATAACGGGAACCTTTACGTGGGGACCAGTGGTCGCGAGGCGCAGGTGTGGCGCTACAACGGCGCCTCCTGGGGCCGCGTCGACGCCGGGGTGATGGCAGACAACGCCGCTGTCGCAGCCTCTATGCAGGTCTTCGGCGGCAAGCTCTACGTCGGCAGCGGGGGAGAGACGGCCTGCGAGGTGTGGCGCTACGGCAGCTCCTGGGAGCTTGCCGCGCCCCGTGGCTTCTCCCCCAACGCCAATTGCGGCGTCGAGAGCATGGTCTCGCTGGGCGGCTACCTCTACGCGGGGACGGAAAGCGTCCTGGGCTGCGAGGTATGGCGCTGCGACGGAATGATTTGGCAAAAGATAGCAGAGGAGGGCTTCGGCGACTTGTGCAACAACGTGGCGAGCGCCATGGCAGCTTACAAGGGAGAGCTTTACGTGGGCACTACCAACCAGGAGAAGGGCTGCGAGGCATGGCGCTACCGCGGCGGCGCCTGGGAGAAAATAGGAACCGGCGGCTTCGGGGACCCGCACAACGTGACCCTCACTTGCCTTGCGGAGTACGGGGGGAAACTCTACGCGGGCACCGCGAACTGGACCGCTGGGGGCGAGGTATGGGCGTGGGACGGCGCATCCTGGAAGCTCGCGAACGCCCCCGGCTTCGGCGACGCCAACTACGACTATGTCTCTTGCATGGCCGTTTACGAGGGGCGGCTCTACGCGGCTATCGACGGCCCTAATGGCTGCCGCATCTGGAGCACCGCGGGCGCGGGAGGCTTCCCCCACACCGACTGGAGGCAGGAGAACGCCGACGGCTTCGGAAAAGCGGATAACTACGGCGTCGAGAGCATGGCGATACACGCGGGAATGCTCTATGCGGGTACCGGCAACGACGTCACGGGGTGCGAGGTGTGGGCCTTCGACGGGTCGTCCTGGAAGCAGGCGGGGGCCGGCGGCTTCGGGGACGCGAAAAACTATGATGCGACCTCCATGGCCTCGCACGACGGGCGCCTCTGGGTCGGCACCTTCCAGAGCGCGTGGGGCGGCGGCACCGGCTGCGAGATATGGAGCACCACGGGAGAGGGAGGGTTCCCCCACACCGACTGGAGGCAGGAGAACGCCGACGGCTTCGGGGATAAGAATACCGAGCGGGTTTCCGCCATGGCGGTCTATTTCGCCGGCCTCTTCGTGGGCATTGACAACTTCTACCAGGGATGCTCTGTCTGGAACACCGGCTCCAACTGGTACCTCGCGGAAGGCGCCACCGACGGGGGCTTCGAGACCTGGGTGCTGGTGCAGAACCCGGGTACGGACCCCGTGCACGTG
>JACVJG010000041.1 GCA_015711875.1 Candidatus Solincola jinzensis
GCCAGGCTGGCCGAGAGGAGCGTGGACAAGCTCATCGAAACCCAGGCCGAGGATTTCTCCAGCACCTTCGAGGTGGTCACCGAGTTCATCGTCGCGGGATTCCGGTCGGGCGCCGCAGAAGGTTGGGACATAGGCGACTTCATCACCAAGGTCATGAACGAGGTGGTCACCAAGCCCCAGAAGCAGCTGAGCGAGATCATGCAGGGCATGGTGGACAAGGGGATGGTAGGCATTGACTTGATGATGGCCGTAATCCCCCCGGGGACGCTCTCCCGGGACGCGATCGTCATGGCCTGCAACGACGAGAGCCTGATCTACAACTGGCAGCTGCCGGACTACATCCTCACCGCATACGATGCGGGCGTCCCCTATGTCTACCGGGAGGAAGGAGTGCCCGAGCTAGGACTCGCGGGGGAGCAGCTCGTCCTGCTCAAGCAATACGATATATACGCGGGGAATTTCTGGTTCATGGGCATAAGGCCCATGGGCGACGACGTAAGGGAGATCAACGCCTACTTCGACCAGGAAAAGAGCCGGGCCAACACTATACTCGCATCGGTGATCGGCGTTTCCGTGGTCCTCATCATCCTCATCACCTTCTTCGTCCTCAGCCACCTCATCCGCAAGCAGATCACCGAGCCCATCGACGAGCTCTCCGCCGCGGCGGAGAAGGTCATGGAGGGTGACCTGGAGGTGGAGATAGAGGTGCGCGAGGGCGAGGAGTTCGAGGGCCTGAAGCGCATCTTCAAGCAGATGGTGGAGAGCATCAAGCTGATGATCGAGCGCTCCACCCAGGATTAACCACCCCGGAAGCGGATACTCATTCCGCACTTGCCTAAGTGCGGAGAAAGGAGAAGGAATGGAAGGGTCCGGTGAGAAGGACAGGCAGGGACGGCGCAGTGACGAGGGAAAGAGGGGGATCTCTGAGGATTTCAGGCGCAAGCGCTCGCGCATCCTCCTGCAGATCACGGTGTTGATCGTGGTGGTCTTCGTGGCCGCCGGGTTAGCCTCCTTTTTCCTCTTCCGAGGGTCACAGCACAGGCTGATACAGAGGAGCGTGGGCAAGCTCATCGATACCCAGGCTTTTGATTTTTCCAGCACATATGAGGTGGTAACGGATTTTATCGCCGCGGAATTCGAGTCGCGTTTCGCCGACCCTAAGGTCATAGAGCGTTTTGTTGTAAGCGTGCTGAGCAAGGAATTGTCCCCGGAACAGGAGGACCTTAACCGGCGCTTTGAAGACATGGTCGCGGCTGGATTGAACGGGATGGAGTTGATGGCCACCGTTATCCCCCCAGGCGTTTTTTCCGACGATGCAGTGGTAGTCGCCTCAAATGACCCAAGCCTGATCTACCAGTGGAAGATGCCTGCGTACATCGTGGAATCATTTGAAAAGGGCCGACTGTATATCTATTGCGAGGATGGAATCCCCGAGCTAGGGCTGACCGGCGAACAGCTTTTGTTGCTGAATGAATACGGGGAGGGGCAGCAAACGATCTGGTTTATGGCTGTCAGGCCCATGGCGCGAGACGTCAGGGAGATCCGTTCTTTCTTCAACGAAGAAGCAAGAAAAACAAATCTCATGCTCGCCATGGTCATAGCCTTGTCAGTGCTTGGAATCATCATCATCACCTTCTTTATACTCAATCGCCTCATCCGCAAGCAGATCACCGAGCCCATCGACGAGCTCTCCGCCGCGGCGGAGAAGGTCATGGAAGGTGACCTGGAGGTGGAGATAGAGGTGCGCGAGGGCGAGGAGTTCGAGGGCCTGAAGCGTATTTTCAAGGAGATGGTGGACAGCATCAAGCTGATGATCGAGCGCTCGACCATGGAATGATGGCTGGCGGACGGACCTGTCTCGCGATTATCGATATCGTTTTAAGCGCAAAAAGCCTGGCGATCCTGGAAGAGAAAAATCCGTTTTCTCTTTAGCACTGATACGCTTCCTGCCTTATCGCCATTCGCGCAGTGGTATTTTCCAGGTAACCGCCACAGGACCTTTTTCCGATCACCGGTTATTGCAGGGGCTCACCTGCGCTGGTTTATCTTTCGTATCTCCTCCGGGGCGACCTTGGGGCTGCGGTCCAGCTCCACCAGGCCGTTTGCCTCCTGCCAGGTGTCGTGGAACTGGGTGTAACAATATCCCTGGATGTGCTCCTGAGCCTGTATCAATTCCGTATACGCAGCATAGCTATCCAGCAGCGGTATGCTCGATCTCTTGTTATAGAAGCCGAATCCCCCGTATTCGCTTATGACTATCGGCTGCCCGGAATAGCGCTCCCCCGGGGCGAAGACGTTCATGGTGCCGCCTCGCGCCATGGTGAGGCTCGCTTTCAGCGTGCGCATGAACGACCACCTGAAGGCGTAGAGGTCTTTTAATTCCTCGTAGAGCTCCTCGCATTTCTCGAGACTCCCGAGGTAGTGGTGCACGTCCACGATGTCGGTCAGCGAGGTGTGGTCATAGCCGCTGTTATCGATTACCAGCCGGGTGCGGTCCCACTCCTTGGTGATGCCGCATATCCGTTTCACGAAATTCTTCGTCCCGGGAAAGAGCATCCAGGGCAGGAGCCACGTCCCTACCCCCCAGGACTCGTTGAAAGGTATCCAGATTATCACGCATGGGTGGTTGCGGTTGCGCTCGACCACCTCCCGCCACTCGCGCTCCAGCGCCTCCCTCATCCTGGGCTTGAACCGGTAAGCCGAGGGCATGTCCTGCAATACCAGGCATCCGAGATAATCGCACCAGAAATAGAGGGGGGGCGCCTCGTTCTTGACGTGCATGCGCAACCCGTTGAAGCCGAACTCCAGGATCATCTCGACGTCCTTTCGAAAATATGAGGGGTCGGGAGGGGTATAGAGGCCACGGGGATAATAGCCCTGGTGGAGTACGAGCTTCTGGTAAAGCGGCTCCCCGTTGAGGAGGACCCGTCCTCCCCGCACCTCGATGGTCCGGGCGCCGAAATAGGAGAGCACCTCGTCTCGGGAAGCGCCCGTATCCACGCCTATCCTCAGTCCGTAGAGTATGGGCTGCTGCGGCGACCAGGGGAGCAGTTCGCCGCAGGAGAGGGTTATCTCCGCCTCGGCTGGGCCTTCGCCCTTCGAGAAAGCGGCCCTGTCTGAAACCTCCTCGCCCCCTGAGGAGATGGCGGTCGCGGACAGCTCTCCCTCTCCGGCGGCCCCGGCCAGGCAGCAGGCGAGGCGTACCTCGCCGCTGGCGGGGTCGGGATCAATGCGCAAGTGCTTCAGATACACTCCTCCCGTCCGCTCCAGCCAGACCGGCTGCCATATGCCCATGACCGTCTCGTAGAAGATGGCGAAGGGCCTGCCGAAAAAGGGGCTCTGCTTTCCCCGCGGCAGGGCGGGGTCGTTTTTGTCCTCCACCCTTACCACCAGGAGGTTCTCCTTGCGCAGGATCTCCCCCACCTCGAAGCTGAAGGGAGTGTATCCGCCGCTGTGCTCCCCCAGGTAGACGCCGTTCAGCCATACCATGGCCCGGTGATCGACGGCTCCGAAATGCAGCAGGACGCCTCCGGGACCTCGCGGTAGCTCGTCCTCGAACCTCTTCGCGTACCACACCACCTGGGGCGGGTCGGCATCCCCGATCCCGGAGGCCTCGCTTTCCACGCAGAAGGGGACGGTTATCTTGCCTGTGAAGTTCGGGTTAGCCCCCCAGTCACGGGAAAGGCCTACGTTTTTGCGGTCGTACTCGAACTCCCATTCCCCCACCAGAGACTGGAAGTTCTCCCTTGCCATATCGGGCCTGGGAAATCCCGCCAGCAAGGTAAGATCCAATCGTGCTTCTCCTTTAACATTCCGCGGCCCTCTTGCCGCCGGCCTCGCTTCCTTTTTTTGCCGGCACATGCCTTGGCCATCAACCCGAAGCCGACGACCCTCCCTGGAGGGCGCCATTGTCATGTACACGGAACCCGCTGCCAGCCTGCTTTAGATTCTTTTTCCCCAGCGCCATCCCCTCTGGCATTTAAAGATACTGTCGATGCACCGAATGTTCTTGCAGGCGCATGGAGGCGCTATCTCTTTCCAGCCTCCACCTGCGGGATCCCGCACCATCATCATATCGACCTGGGTCCGCCCAAGGGCCTTTAAATTATCTCATACGCTCCATGCAATTAGGAGATATCATCCAGGGCCCCCACACTTCGATTGCCATCGCCAGACGAAACGCCATGACGCGATCCCTTTTCTGATAAGGGCGAATACCCCGCAAAAAGTTTCCAGATAACGGGAACAGTTGGCTGGGAATGCATGCCATCTCGAGAAAGACCTTCGGTCGCGGTGCAAGATGAGCCCGTCCGGGGCGATGGCACGATGCTCTCAATGGCGTTTGCTCCCCCGTACCCTTGAATAGCCCGGTTACCCATGGGGCTACGCCTTCATGCGGTGTGCTCACTTTTCCCCGTGCAGGACATTAGCAGGCTCGACCAGACCGAGATCCACCAGCTTCTGCGCGCTGGGTCGCCCTTTATCGTCGATACTGCGGAGCCGGTAGAAATCCTCCAGCATTCTCTCGAAGGGAACGGTGCGCCGCTGCCTCATCCCTTCCTTCCCCGCTTTCAGGGCGCGCTGGGCTGGCGTCAGGTCGGCGACCACACGCATACCCGCCAAAAATTTGGACATCTTGAGCATCAACATGCGCATGGTCTTGCTCGCCCTCTCGAACTCCTTTTCCCCCTTGGGCAGGGGACGCTTTCCCATGGAACGGTTGGAGGAAAACAGCACGGCCGGGAGCTTGGAGGTGAGCCCCTCGTGATGGGGCTCGAGAATTCTCCTGGGCACCAGGTCGTCCTCGCGACTGACGCCCATGAGGTTGCCCAGGGCGCGCTTCAGGTACCATATGCGGTCCCCGACCTTCGCCAGATCTTCCACCGTGTAACCGAAGCCGGTGAGGGAGTTGAGCGCTTCGGCGATCTCATCAAGCCTTCCTCCCAGGCTCGTCCAGACATAAATACAGATGCAGCAGGACCCGGCGATGGAGCCTTTTTCCTGCGAGGCCACCGTTTGCTCCGCTTTTCCTCCCGGTTTATTGGGGCCATGGCTCTTGACCCCGAGCTCAGAATGCTCTATCGCTCCTAAGTCGACATACATGTTGAGATCCGCGCAGTGGCAGGCTCCGCGGATGGAGGTGGCGTAGGTGAGTGCCATGGCCCAGAGGGCGCGGGGGTCGTGCATGGGGCATTCCAGGCCCTTGACGTGGATGGCGAACTCCTTGCCGCCATACTTCTCGGACATGGCGCGCACGCCCTCCGCCAGGTCGTCGCCGATGCCCTCGCGGTATGCGATCTTCTTCACCAGGTCCACGAGCACCTGCGGCTGGTTCCAGCCCAGCCTGATCCCGCCGGTGTCCTTTTCGGTGATCAGCCCCGCCTCGAAGGCCTCGGTGGCGTAGGCCAGAGTGCTCCCGCAGGAGATGACGTCCATGCCGTAGCGGTTGCACAACTCGTTGAGCTTGTGGTTGGCCTCGCGGTCGTCCATGAGCTGCAGGGTGCCCAGGGCCGCCGCCGCCTCGTACTCCGAGCCCGGCCCCTCCTCCAGGGCGAAGGGCCCGGACTTCACCTCCACGATCCTTTTGCAGGAGACGGGACAGGCGAAACAGGAATGGTTTTTCACCAGGATGCTCTCCGCCACCGCCGTGCCCCCAAGCTTCTCGGGGCCGGGAGCCCAGTAGGCGAGGCGCCAGTTCTTGGTGGGCACGTCGCCGATGGCCATGCCGTATTCCATGTGCACGTTGGAGCCGAAGTTGCGCAGGCCGTCGGCTACCAGGCTGAACTTGAGCAGCTCGCTCATCTTCTCCCGCGCCTGCTTGAAGGCGGCCTCGTCGGCCACCGGGAACTTCTTGTTGCCGCGCGCCACCACCGCCTTGAGCTTCTTGGAGCCCATCACCGCCCCCATGCCGCAGCGGCCGGCGGTGGATCCGCGGTCGTTCATCACGCAGGCGAACTTCACCAGGTTCTCGCCCGCGGGGCCGATGGATATCACCTGGGCGCGCTTGTCCCCCACCTCCTCCTTGAGCAGCTCCTCGGTCTCGTAGTTGTCCTTGCCCCAGAGATGGGAGGCGTCCCTTATCTCCGCCTTATCGTCGGTGACGTAGAGGTATACGGGCTTATCGGAAGCGCCGGTGACGATGATGCCGTCGTATCCCGTGCGCTTGAGCTGGGGCGAGAAGTGCCCGCCCATGGAGGCCTCGCCCCAGATGCCCGTGAGGGGGGAGCGAGCGCATATCTCAAGCCGCGACACCCCGGGGAGGGTGGTGCCCGAGAGGGGCCCGTTCATGATCATAAGGGGGTTTTGCGGCGAGAGGGGGTCCGCCTTCCACCCCTCGTGGTCGAAGAACCACTTCGCGGCCAGGCCGCTCCCTCCCAGAAAGTCGCGGTAATCGCTTTCCGGGATCGCCACGTCCTCCATCTCTCCGCTGGAGAGGTCCACCTTCAAAACCTTGCCCCAGTTCCCTCCCATCATGGATATCATGCCTCCTTCTTCTTCTTCGCGGTGCTCGGCGACGCGAGCCGAGCCCGCACCCGGCCCGGATACCACTGTATGCCCTGCGGGGCCTCGGTAAAGGTTCCGTCTCGCCCTGTAACCCCAGACTTGCTGGCCCTGCCTAGCGGGCAAGGCCATTATATAACAGCAGGGCGGCTGGAACGAAAAAGTCCAAACGTCCTCGCCGTTACAACATTCCGGCTCGCATCGTCACCGCTGGAGCTCTCCCGCCGAGAGAGGATGGGCTTTCCCGATGGTGCGCCGTTTGCATGCAAGCGAAACGGTCGAGGTCGAAGCGGCCCCGGTTTTTAGCAAGGGAAGCAAAGCGTTTCCCGGACAGGTATTGCGCTTCCCCCAATAGCATGGTATACAAATACATGCCGTTGCTTTTTATGTTACCTTATGGTAGCATCTGTAACGGACAGGTCTCATCACGAGGGTAGCGGGCGGGGCCGTATTCGTGGCGCGGTCTTCCCTCCCATAGACGGCTTTGCGGGCGGCCTGCGAGCCCACCCGAGTGTGACCTCATCCGTGCTCCGGCATCCCAACCGGAGCACCTCCCTCCCTGCTGACCCCGGTTTGCCGGAAACCGGGGTCCTATGCCCTGGAACCTCCAGCCTTCCTCGCCGCAGACGAGGAAAAGGCGCGGGTTATCAGCTCATGTACGGCCTTGCGCGTGCTATCCATCTGCTCCGCGTCCGCGTCCGCCAGGAGCACGGCGATGCTCTGCCCCATTCCCACCAGGGCGTAGCTTATGGTCCTGAGATCGGAGAACGGGAATATGCTCCCCTCCTGCACTCCCTTCCTGAGATCCTCCTCGATGCCCCCAGCCAGTTGCTCGTATACCTCCCTCAACTGCGCCATGAGGCGAGGATTCCCCACCGTCTCCCCCAACAGCATATAGAGCAACTCGCTCTGGTTTAGATAGAGGTCGAGCATCTCCTCACCCTTGGCCTCGATGCGGGCGATGAAATCCCTCTCGTCCCGCTCTTCCAGCGCGCGGTCTATCTTGCTCAAGGTATCGTCTATGAGGCGCTTGATCACCTCGACCAGCAACTCCTCCTTGCTGTCGAAATAGATATAGAAGGTGCCCTTGGCTATCCCCGTGGCCTGCACGATCTCATCTATGGTGGTGCCGTGGTAGCCCTTTGCCGCGAAGAGGCGTGTGGCGTTCTCCACGATGAGGTCCCTGCGGTCCGTTGCCTGCGGCTCCTCCTCCGCTTCCTCTCCCGCCGCCCCCTCCTTTCCCTGCTCGATGATCCCGAAGAGCCCCGAGATGTCGCGCAGGGACAATCCGTAGCGGGAACGCAGGTACCTGATCATGCGCAACCGCTCAAGGTGGTTCTCGCTGAAACCGCCGCCCTCGTCGGGCGGCGGCAGAATCCCTTCCTTGAGATAGCGCGCCACCTGCTGACGGGAGACGGACTCTCCCGTCTCCGCTTCATAGGCCTGCGCAAGCCCTTTTATGTCCCAGACACGGCCGTCTTTCGCCACCGTCACCTGTCGCCTCCTCATCTCCTGCGCCCATGTCGGTGTTGCCGGTCACGAAAAGTTATCGGAAAGCGACTGGGTAGTCAGTCAAATCATATTATCCGCTCTCCCCGCTGTCAACGCGTCGCTAGCAAAGCCCGGGGCTTTTCGCGCTCACGGGAAGCAGGCGCGCATTTCGCATTCGCGGACGGTGCATCCGGAAGCACGGCGAAGGGCGCGGGCCACGGTTTAACCGCTGCCACACCAGGGAATATATGCTGCAAAAGGGAAAGTGCATGGGGGTGGTTGCGCTGAAGGCGAGCGCCCTGGTGGTGGATGACGACCGCCTGCTACTGCGATTGATAGAGCTCAATCTCGGAAAGACCGGGATCGAGGTGTTGCTGGCGGACAGCGGCAGGGATGCCCTGCGCATCGCGCGCGAGGAAAGGCCGGACGTCATTCTCCTGGATATCATGATGCCGGTCATGGACGGGTTCCAGGTCATGAGCGAACTCAAATCCAATCAGGATACCAAGGACATTCCCGTGATCATGCTCACCGCCAGATCCAGCCTGAGCGACAGGAGGCGCTGCGAGGAGCTCGGTGCCGTGGCCTATATCGTCAAGCCCTTCAGTCTCGAGGAGTTGCGCAACACCGTCCGGGGCATCCTGGAGGCTTCATGCGGACGCCCCGGACGGGGAAGGGAAAACAGGCGTTAGCCCGTAGGTAGTGCTGACATTCGCATGTCCGAGGAGTTCTCCCACCACCGGACGGGGAAGGAAAAACAGGCGCTAGCCCGTTGGGGTGAGGAACTTCTGGAATAACGCCATCTGGGGAGCGTGCTTAAGGGCGCCGCGTACCTTGAAACGGCCGCTCTTGAACGCGTTCAAGACCTTCTTGCCGTCCTCCGATTTCAACCACTGCAGCATCTGCTTGCCCTTTCCCGCTCCGGAAAGGCTCAAAAGCAATGCGAGCTCGGTGCCGATGTAGATGTCGACGCCCTCGATCACCCCGTTGGCCACCTCGACATCGCTTCCCCTGAAAATCATGGTCGCGGCCATATCCGGGTTGTCCAGGTCCTGGATGGCCACGGACACGTTCATCCGGTCGGCCAGCGCCTTCTTGGAGGGCTCTGCCAGGAAGCCTTTCAGCATCTCCCCCATCATGAAAGCCAGCGGCCCCGGCTCGGCGTCCCTCATGGTCACCGTACCGCTTCCAGGTGACGGCTTGGGCTTCTGCGCCCCCTTCGCGGCCGCCACCGCCCCTCCCGCCAGCGCCAGGAGCAGGAGCTTTCTCAAACGCTTGCGCGCTCTTTCCTTTTTTGCGGCCTTCAACTCTCTCTTCGCCTCCCTCTTCTCCAGCTTCTTGCGTTTCCTCTTGCTCACCGCATCCTCCTTTCTCGGCGGACCCCGCCGCAAGTCACCTGACAACGAGTCCCTTCGTATAAAACGGGAATTAGCTTCCGCCTCAGAGCAGACATGCATTCAACCCTAATTCTACCCCAAGGTCCGGAGATGAAATCACCCCGGTCGGGAAAAGGCAGGACCATTCAAGGCGCTCGGATATAGTACCATGCGAGACCGGACCTTATTGATGCGGTCGATCGCCGGCCTCATCTCGGTAGGATATCCGCCTTTATCGCTCTTGGTCTCGATTCGTTAAGCTCAGCAAAAGGCGACCACGATGCCGGTTTAAAGGGAAAACCATGGAGGAACGCGGTCGGGATCGAGTGCGAGTCGTCGAGAGTCTCCGGCGGCTCCGCTCTTTTCGCATCATGCGGCCTTCTCCCTGCCATCTAAGATACCTTCCGGACCATCCCTAAACGCACGTCTCAACCGAGAAGCGCCGGTGTGGCCACCGGCGCTTGAAGCGGTGGCGGAAGGGGTGGGATTTGAACCCACGGTGCGGTCTCCCGCACAATCGCTTAGCAGGCGATCACCTTAGGCCAGCTCGGTCACCCTTCCGCGTATCGGCTCGGCTTTCCGCTCGCCATGCATTTCAACCATCATTATAAGGCCCGTCACTCGCGTGCGCCACGCCGCTTTTTCCGACCTTCGAGATGAAGGGGTCTCTCGAATGTGGTCCTGATGCAGCCTCCATGCCTGCGGGGTCGAACCCTGCGAGGAGCGTCTCTCTTTCCACGGGGGAATCGCAGATACCGCCGGGGTGGCGGGATGAGCCTCGATCTCTCTTCCTCATGGATTCCCTTATGGGCGGAGGAAACCCGGTATTCAAGCGCGGGGCTTCTCCTCCAATATCGCTTTCGTATGCCTCAACTCGCCACCACGGTAGTATCCCAGCTCCACCTCGTCCCCGACGGCATGCCTTCGCACCTCAGCCACGCAGGCCTCCATGGAATCGATGGGCGCTCCGTCAATGGACACGATGATGTCTCCCGGCTGCAGGCCGGCCTTCTGCGCCGGCGCGCCGCTCACCGTCTCCCTCACCATCGCGCCGCTCGAAACCGGCAGCCGGTACCTCTCGGCCACCCCCTCGTCCAGGGTGACGCCGGAAAAGCCCAGCCAGGGGTGCGACACGAACCCCCTGCTTATCAGCTCCTCGATAACCGGCTTGGCGCTGTCTATGGGGATGGCGAAGCCAAGCCCGTCATAACCCCCGCTCTCCGAATAGATGGCGGTGTTGATGCCCACCACCTCTCCCGCGATATTGCATAGGGGACCGCCCGAGTTTCCAGGGTTTATCGCCGCGTCGGTCTGGATGACCCCGTAGAGGACCTCGCGCCCGGATATGGTGATGGTGCGATCCAGGGCGCTTATGATGCCCGAGGTCACGCTTCCCTCGAATCCTTCCGGGCTCCCCACGGCGATGGCCGGATCCCCGACAGCCAGACTGGAGGACGATCCCAGCACAGCGGCCGGGAGGCCGGAAGCATCGATCCTGATCACCGCGAGGTCGCTATCGGGATCCGTCCCCACCACCTCGGCGACGTAGGTGGATCCGTCCCTGACCGAGACCTTTATGCTCCCGGCGCCCTCGACCACGTGATTGTTGGTGACGATGTACCCGTCCGCGCCGTAGATGAACCCGGAGGCGACGGAGGTGGCGCTCATGAACCCGGAATCCGTTCTCACCTCGATATTCACCACGCAGGGAAGGATCTTCGAGGCCGCGCCGGCAACGTCTGCCTGTTCAACCAGCACGTTGTCGCTTTTCACAGTCTGTACTTCTCTTACCGTCGACACTTCCGCTTTTCCTCTCAGCACATCCAGAGGATCGCCTCCCAGCAACAGGGGGACGGAGAAAACGACGGCGGTGGTGACCAGGGAAGCGGTCAGCGCCGCCACGATCATCGCCCTCAGGCCGTAGGGCCGGAAGCCTCCAGGCCGGACCGGGGGCCGGGGAGAAGTCGGCGTGGGGGGGATATACGCAGGTCCGGTGCATTCCACTTTCATCACCTCTTTTCCTGCAGCCGCGTGGCGCGTTTCCGACTCCGCCCCGACCCGGCCGGCCTTGCCTTCATGTACTTGCTCCATGCCTCCACCCGGAGCAGCAGCTACCATAATATGACATATTGTTATATCTCCAGACCCCACAGCTTCCCGTCCTCCATGCGATAGGCCCAATCGGCGGCGCGCAATATCCCCTCGTCGTGAGTCACGATGACCACGCATTTGCCGTCCT
>JACVJG010000042.1 GCA_015711875.1 Candidatus Solincola jinzensis
TGATGGACCCTCCATAGCAGGCAACTTCCCTTACCGCGCTGGAGCTGATAAAAGTGTATTCGGGATTGGCCATGACGAAAAAGGTCTCCACCTCCTCGTCCATGGCTTGGTTTATCTGCGCCATCTGGAACTCGTATTCGAAATCACTGATAGCCCTGAGCCCCTTCACGATCGCCGTCGCCCCCACCTGGCGGGCGAAATCCACCAGCAGGGTATCGAAGGACGCCACCTCCACGTTCTCCATCCCCGCCGTCACCTTGCGCAGCATCTCCACCCTTTCCTCGAGCGTGAACAGGGGCCGTTTGTACGGGTTGGCGGCCACGGCAACGATGAAGCGCTCGAAATACCTCCTGGCCCTGCTGATGACATCCAGGTGCCCGCAGGTTATGGGGTCGAAGGTACCCGGGCAGATGGCGATGGTCATGATCGTCTGGGCACCTCCTGGTTTACAGCATTTTCCTCATTTACATAAACATCCACCGCGGTCTCCCCATACCTCCGCCTCTCCAGATGCCTGACACCCGCCGGCGGAAGTGGGGTTGCGCTCCGCAGTGGAGCCTCCATTATCACCACCGAAGAGGGCGCCAGAAATCCCCCCTCGGCCAGCCTTTTAAGTATCTCCTGACGGTATCGTAAATCAATTCTATAAGGTGGGTCTATAAAAATCAAATTGAAGGGCGGGCGCCTTCGCGCGGATTTACGCAGGTAATCCAATATATCCGCCCTCACCACCTTCCCTCTATCCGACATTCCAAGCATATCCAGATTTTCCTGTATGATGCGGCAGGGCTCGCCGCCGCGGTCCACGAACACCGCCTCGCGGGCACCGCGGCTCAACGCCTCCAGGCCCAGGGAACCGCTTCCCGCGAAGAGGTCGAGTACCGCGGCGCCCGTGACCCTTTCCGCCAGCATGCTGAACACCGCCTCGCGCACGAAATCCCGCATGGGCCGCGTGCGGCAACCCCGGGGAGCCTTGATATGCCTGCCTTTCGCCTCGCCAGCTATTATCCTCATGGTTATATTCTACGCCAACCGCCGGGCTCTCAAGGCAGGTTGCCGCTCACCGCGGCCCTCACCACATAGCGATACGGGGGGTGAAAAGTGGGCGAGGGCCTCCCGTTCTCGGCGCAGCACACGAAAAAGGTGATCACCGCCCGGGGCATGGGGTCGATGATCCACATATCGGTATCGCGCACCACCAGGCCCTGTTCCCAGCGATAGACATATCGCCTTCCCCCGTAGGTGATCCAGATCTCCGCGCCCTCCGCGAGATCGAAAAGGCGGTTGAAAGGGAAATCCACCAGCCCGCTGGCATGGGCCATGAGCACCAGGTTTCCGCGGCCTGGCCTTCCCGTGCCGGGATAATGCCCCACCCCGAACCCGATGGCGCTCGCAACGCCCTGAGGATCGGAACCCTCCATGACCGGTGCTGTGTATGGCATGGAGGGTATCTCTATCTGCATGGCGTCGCTGCGGGTGGTGAAGGCGACCTCCAGCCCCTGCGACAGCGCGGCGCCGCGGGTATCTCGCGCACCTCCCGCCTTTAAGTGAAAGGTATACCTTGTGCCGGGTGAAAGCAGGTTCACGGGCACCACCAACACCTCCGCCTCTCCCGACACCGCGAAAGCCACCTGCGGGTCGAAGGAAACCGATTCGGCCAGGCTGCGCAGGTCCATGGTTCGGTCGAAGGAAAGCGCGATCACAGCGTCCCTGCCCGCGCCGCTTTCCGGCGGCGCCATGACCCTCATCATGCGCGGCCCGGCGCCGTTTTCCCCGCTGGCCGTCGCGACAGGCGCGAACGAGTTGGCGATAAGGAAGGCGAGCATCGCCATTGCCGCCACCCTAGCCCATCCTGGATTGGGAACGCTCCCTTCCGCCCCAGAAGGCATACCGCGCTGTTGGGAATAAATGGGGCCGTCGTTTCCACCCCTGGCCACGGAAGCCCTCGCCGGCCCTTTCCCATCATGCGGCGGATGCACGCGGTCGCTGCGATAAAGGGGATCGGCTCTCTCCGTGCACTGAAAAGGCCATGGCATCCTAGCCCTGCCCGCAGCACGTGAAATGCACGGCTTTGATCCCCAGGGCGCCCCACTAGACAAGGCTCTGTCCGGCATCGCCATCACGGTCTTACCGACATTGAACGCGATCGTCCCATAGCCATGATCATAACACCACGGGACGATAGCGCGATCGCGACATGGGCGGGGCCTTTTCCCCACCTTTAAGAGAGAGTCGAGAGGATGTCCGTGCTTCTCGCATGCGCATAGAGGTATAATTAGGCCTTGGCGCCGCGCCTCAGGCGTGGAAGAGCCAGTCCAGGATCTCCCCATAACGCCCCCCAACCTCCAGCCGCAACAGCGAGTGTTCGGGCATCGACAGGCGCGGGTCACGTTCCACCAGGGATGCCGCGTCCGCGCGCGCCAGCTTGAGAAGTCGGAAATCCCTTGTGAGCCTGGCCACCCGGAGGTCCGGAATCCCGGACTGGCGCGTGCCGAACAGCGACCCCTCGCCTCTGATCTCCATGTCCGCCTCCGCCAGCCGGAAGCCGTCCGCGATCTCCGATATGGCTTTCATGCGCCGCTGGGATTCCTCGCTGCCGCCCTCGAAAACGAATATGGCGTGTGCTGGGTGCTCCCCCCTTCCCACTCTCCCCCTCAACTGATGGAGCTGGGATAAGCCGAAGCGGTCGGCGTTCTCCACCATGATCACGCTGGCGTTGGGGATATCTATTCCCACCTCGATAACGGTGGTGGAGACGAGGATGTCGCTTTGCCCCGCCCGGAAAGCCTCCATGGCCTCGTCTTTCTTGGCCTTGGGCATCTGCCCGTGCAACAACCCCACGCGCGCGCCCGGAAAGACCCTGCGCAGCTCGCGGGCCTCCCTCTCCGCCGCCTTGGCCTCCACGGCCGGCGAGTCTTCCACCAGGGGGCAGACCACGAAGGCCTGGCGGCCTTTTTCCAATTCCTCTGCCAGAAGACCGTATGCCTCGCTCCGTGCCTCCGGGCCTATGACCATGGTGCGCGTGCCCGCCCTTCCCGAGGGGAGCTCATCCAGGGTGGAGATCTCAAGGTCGCCGTAAAGGGTGAGGGAAAGGGTGCGCGGAATGGGAGTGGCGGTCATGATAAGGGTATCGGGATGAGTCCCCTTCTCTTTGAGCAACATGCGCTGCCTCAACCCGAAGCGGTGCTGTTCATCCACCACCACCAGGCCCAGACGCCTGAACTCCACGTCGTTCTGCACCAGGGCGTGGGTGCCCACCAGGATGTCCAGAGCTCCACTGCGCGCCGCCTCCAGGATATCCCGCCTCCTGGCGGCGGTGGTGGTGCCGGTGAGCAGCTCCACCCGCACCCTGGGAACGTTTTCCAACAGGGCGCATATGTTCCTGTAATGCTGCTCCGCCAGCACCTCGGTGGGCGCCATGATGGCTCCCTGGTACCCTCCTTCGCAGGCGTTGAGGAGGGCGGCCAGGGCCACCACCGTCTTTCCCGATCCGACTTCTCCCTGTAGCAGCCTGTTCATGGGCGCGGGACTGGACATGTCCGCGGCTATCTCCTCCAGGGCCCGCGCCTGCGCCGCCGTGAGGCGAAAGGGCAGCGAGGAGATAAAGGCGGACACCAGTTCCCCGGGAGGGTGGTGGGATATGCCTTGCGTCTCCAGCGCCATGTGCCTGCGGCGCAGGGCAAGGGCCACCTGCATGAGCAGTAGTTCCTCGTAGGCCATGCGCTGCCGAGCCCGGTTCAGGCGCCCTTGCGAGGTGGGGAAATGCATCTCGCGCAGGGCTTGGGCGCGATGGGGGAAACCGCGACGCAGCCGGAGGGCGAGAGGGAGAGGGTCGGGCAGGTCGCCGTACTGGTCCAAAGCCCGCTTGACCAGGCGTCGCAACATGGCGGCGCTCATCTTCTGGCTGGCAGGGTGGATGGGGATGATGCGACCGGTATGCACCGTTTTCTGCCCCACTTCGCCCGCATCCCCCACTATATCATAGGCCGGGTTCACCATCTGCAGCTTCCCGAAGCGGTACTGAACCTTCCCGGAGAACACCGCCTCGGCTCCGGGCGTCAGGCGGTCGGCATGATAGGGCTGGTTGAACCACACCAGGAAAAGATAAGCGGAGCCGTCGTAGATCGAGATGCTCAAGACGCTGCGGTTGCGAGAGATGCGGTTGAGATCCACCTGGCGCACCGTCCCCAGCACCGTGGCCTCCTCGCCGATACGCACCTCGCAGATGCGCGAGACCTTGCGCCGGTCAACATATCGTCGCGGGAAGTGAAAGAGCAGATCCTCGACGGTTTCTATGCCCATGGCGCGAAGGCTGCGCAGAAACCCTCCGCCCACTCCGGAAACAGCGCCTACCGGCTTGCGCAGCGACCTCCAGTTGCCCTCGAGCACGCTGACCCTGCGCCCTTCGCAACCGGACATCCCCGCATCCCGCAATTCCCTGCCGCCTACTCCACGCCGAAGATGTAGTGGTATACGGGCTGGCCGCCGTCAATAACCTCGACCTCCAGGCCCTTGTCCTCCAGGAAATCGACGAGGCGGCCGTGGTCGAAGCTGCGTGCGTCGTCGCCGATGATCACGCTCACGATCTCGTCCCCGGCCTCGATCATCCTCTCCAGCAGCTCCGTGGCTGCCTGCAGCGCGTCCTCCGAGGACGAGACGATCTCGCCCCGGAAAAGCCCTATGAATTCACCCTTCCTGATCTTTTTTTTCTTCACCTTGCTGTCGCGCACCGCCACCGTCACCGCCCCTGTCTTAACGCTCTCCAGGGCCTCGGTCATCCTTTCCCGGTTGGCGTCCAGATCGCCCCTCGCGTCATAGGCGACCATGGCCGCGAACCCCTCGGTGATGGAGACGGCGGGGATCACCGCCACCTCCTTGGAGGTCAGTTCGCGCGTCTGCTGCGCCGCGGGGATGATGTTCTTGTTGTTCGGTATGAGCAATATCCGCTCCTGGGGCAGGCTGTTGATGGCGTCGAGCATCTCCGCAGTGCTCGGGTTCATGCTCTGACCCCCGTCCACGATGAGGTCCACCCCCATAGAGCGCAGGATCTCCTTGATGCCGTCGCCCACCGCCACAGCCACCACGCCAATGGGTTTATCCTTTGCCGCTTGCCTTGCCGTGCCCAGCTCCTCCACCTGTAGCTTTAGGTCGGTGATCTCCACATCCGTGAGGCGCCCTGCCGCGGACGCCTCCTCTATGACCTTTCCCAGCTCGTCCGTGTGCACATGCACCCGGTACAGCCTGTCTCCCCCCACCACCAGAACCGATCCACCCAGGTTGTGCAGAACCTCGCGGAACCGCTCCGCCTTGGAGTCCTTGCAATGGAGTATGAACTGGGCTTCATAGCGGTAATCCTCCGCCTGCGAGGGCACAGGCGACGCCGCTTGCGCCACCTCCTCCTCTATTGCCTGCAGCTCCTCTCCGCTCAGGTAAGCGAGCATTCCTTCGAAGATGGCCAAAAGCCCCCTTCCTCCCGCGTCAACCACGCCGGCTTCCTTGAGCACCGGCAGAAGGTCTGGGGTATGATCAAGGGCTTCCCTGGCCTTGAGCACCACTGCGGTAAACCAGTCCTGCAGGGTCACCCCTCCACCCTTGAGGCGCTCGCCCTCCTCCGCCGCCTCCCGGACCACGGTGAGAATGGTTCCTTCCACCGGCTTCATCACCGCCCGGTACGCCACCTCCGATCCGCGGGAGAGGGCGCGGGACATCACCTCAACATCCACTCCCTCGCTCTCCCCCAATACCTCGGTCATGCCCTTGAGGATCTGGGAGAGCACTACCCCCGAATTCCCCCTCGCCCCCATGAGGGAACCACGCGAGATGGCCTGGCAGATGGTCTTCATGTCGTGGTGGTTGGTGTCCTTGATGGCGTCCTTAACCGCCTGCATGGTGAGGAGCATGTTGGTGCCCGTATCCCCGTCGGGGACCGGGAAAACATTCATGGCGTTTATCTCCTCCTTGTGGGCCTTCAAGGCATCTATGGCCCTGTCGACCAGGCCTACGAGGTCTCCCGCCCCTAGGTTCTCCACTGCCTGCCTACCCCCGGCGCTCAGTTTACCCTTACCCCCTGCACGTGCACCTGTACCTCTTCCACCTTGATCCCCGTGCTGCTCTCCACCATATATTTGACCTGCTCGATAAGGTTGTGCGCCACTTCGGCGATATTTATCCCGGCTTCCACGATGACGTAGAGATCGAAGCTCACCACGTCATCGCGGCGACGCAAACGCACTCCCTTGCGCAGCGATTCCCTTCCCAGGAGCTCCGCCACGCCCTCGTGAAAGCTCTGGCTGGCCATGCCGACGATGCCGTAACAGCGCGTGCAGGTGAGTCCAGCCAGGTCCGCCAGCACATCGTCGCTGATGGTTATCCTGCCAAGGTATTCCCGGTCTTTCCCCGACTCATCATTAATCATTTTCGAAAGCCTCCTGCTTCCGTGCGGAACAGAAAGATTATAGCAACCGCCGGCGACGCCATACCACAAACGGCGAGCGTGTTGCCCCGTCTATTGTCACCGCCTGCGCCTTCTGCTAACATACATCCGTATGTTCGGAGGAGGTAAAGATGTCGAGGATATGCGATATATGCGGCAAGAAGCCAGGTTTCGGCTTTAACATCAGCCACTCGCACCGCAAAACAAAACGCAGGTGGAACCCCAATATCCAGAAGGTGAGGGCGGTGGTGGACGGCAAGCCCGTTCGCGTCAACGTCTGCGCCAAGTGCTTGAAGGCCGGCAAGGTAAGCAAGTAAAAGACTCCTTCAAGACCCTCCTTTTCAGCTGCATCATTAAGCCAGCTATCTTGCTATCGGTGTCGCTTTCCCACAACCGATGGCATAACAAAGGGGCGGTGACTATCAGCCCCGCCCCCTGTTTTCTTTCCGTCCTTGGCTTAGGGAAAAGGCCGGGTATCGAAGCCGCAGTGGCTCAGGCGATCAGGACTCCAGCTTCTTGTCAAGCTTGATCTGCTCCGCCTCCTTCATCAGCTTGTCGATGTCGTCCCCCAGCTCCTGGAGCATGGTCATCTCCTCGCTTTCCATCATCATGTTTATGAGGTCGACCTGCTGGCCCTGGGCCAGGGCTGTCAGAGCCTCGCTCAGCTTCGACAGCAGGGTCTGGGCGGCCGAGAGCTGTTTCTTCATCAGCTCGATGGCCTCCATCATCTTTTCCGCATAGTCCTTGTAATCCTGTACCCCTTCCAGCCCGGTTATCTTCTTGTACTCGGCATAGGCGGCCTCTATATCCTTTCCGATGGCGGCGAAGGTCTCCTCGAATTCCTTCTGAAGGGCGGCTCCCGCCTCGCCGGTGAAGGCGGAGTAATCGCCCCCTATGGCCTTGGTGGCGATCTCGGTCTGCTTTTCCTCGAGGCCTTCCCATGTGGTCTCCACCGCGTCGATGTACTCGTCGCCCTTCTTCATATAGGATTTGGCCTCGTCTTTGTTCTTTTCTCCACCACAGCCGGCGATCAAAGCCAGCGTGGAAAGGCACAACACGGCGATCAGCACTGCCACCAGAAGCTTCTTCATCTCCTCTACCTCCCTCGATCTTCACCGACGCACTCGGCGCCAACGGCTCCTTTCAAAGAATTATATTCTATAAATGCAGCCTTCTTCCCTTCCCATGCAGCGAAACGGAGTTGACGGTCAACTGGGATTGACCGGTCCCCTCCCCGCTCCCAGGCGCAGGGACCACCTCAAAGCGCGCAGCGTGTCCTCCCTGGCTCCGGCCGCTGCTGCTTGCGCAGGCTCCCCTTTCGCCAGGCGAGCCGCGAGTGAAGCCGAGTACACGCAACCCGTGCCGTGGTCGTCTCTCGTCTCCACCCTTGGGCCCCTGAACTCCGTCAATCGCTCGCCATCAAACAGCACGTCGACCGTCTCGCCACCCGCGAGGTGCCCGCCCTTCACCACCACGTAACGCGGCCCCAGCTCGCGCAGGGCACGCGCCGCGTCTCGCATCCCGTCAAGGTCTCCCACCGGAAAACCCGCGAACACCTCCGCTTCCGCAAGGTTGGGGGTAAAGAACGTGGCCAGCGGCAGCAGCTCCTTCACCAGCGCCTCCGCGCCTTCCCCGTCGAGAAGGAGATGACCGCTGGAAGAACGCAGCACCGGGTCCACGACGAGGCAGGGGACCCGGTAGCGAGCGATCATACGGGCAACCGCCCGCACAATCTCCGCATTGGCGAGCATTCCCGTTTTCGCCGCCGCTACATCGAAATCGGCGAACACCGCCTCCATCTGCGATTTCACCACCCACGCGGGCAGATCGAAGCGCGTAACAACCCCCAGGGTGTTCTGAGAGGTCACGCTGGTGACCGCGCAGACTCCGTGGACCCCCCTGGCGTGGAGCGTCTTGATATCCGCCTGCAGGCCGGCGCCTCCCCCGGAATCGGATCCCGCCACTGACAACACCACGGGCGTCTCCGCCCCCGCCGTCTCCTCGCGCCCCACCTCACGTCTCCTTGAAATGTTCATACCCTGAGCGCTCGCAGGTCACGACGAGGCCGTCGCGGTCGACGAGTTCCACGCCGCTGCCGGAGACGATGTCTCCGATCACCGTGAACCCCGCTTTCTCGACCAGCCCCCTCATCACCTCAACGTCCGCGACCACCAGTAGCTCGTAGTCCTCGCCACCGCTCACAGCGGCCTCGATCTCATCCAAGCCCAGAGCCGAAGCCGCCATGCGAGCCTCCCTTGATATGGGTATATCTTCCATCTTTACCCTAGCGCCCACGCCGCTCTCCTCGCAGATATGCCCCAGATCGCGAAGGAGTCCGTCGCTTATGTCTATAGCCGCTGTGGCCCCAGCCTCCAGGGCTATCCTCCCCTCCCGCAAGCGCGGTCTCGGGTAGAGGTGGCGCGAGGCGCAGTGCTCGTCGCTCCTCCCGCCCGACATCAGCGATCTCAACCCCAGGCTGGAATCCCCGAGATTGCCGGTGACCGCTATTAATTGCCCGGGGCGGGCCCCGTCTCGAGGCAGGAACGCCTCTCCCGCCAGGCAGCCCACCAGGGACACGGAGATGAAAATACGCTCCGGCGAGCTCACCACGTCACCCCCCACTACCGCGCAACCGAATTCCCTACCACAGTCGCTCAGGCCACGGTATAACTCCTCGACCGCCTCCACCTCGATTCCCTCTCGCAGCCCCAGCACCACCAGGGCGTAGGAGGGGGCGCCGCCTCCCATGGCCGCTAGGTCCGAGAGGTTCACCGCCAATGCCTTGTAACCAAGGGAATGCCAGGGCGTATAGGCGGAATCGAAGTGCACGCCCTCCACCATGGCATCAGCCGTATAAGCATAGTTCTCTCCCCCTGACGCCCTGAAAACGGCCGTGTCATCTCCCACCCCTCGCACCAGACCCTCTAGGCTGCCGTCCAGCTTCCTCCTGATATCCGCGATCAGCCCGAACTCACCCAGATCCCCAACACGCATCCTTTTCGCCCCTTTCTCTGCCCTGACCATGCTCCGGGGATCATTCGCACACCGGCACCTCGTCCTTCCCGAGAAACTCGCCGATAAAACGCATGGCGCAGAAATCCCCGCACATGGTGCAGGCTTTCTCCCCCTCCACCTGGCGTTCGCCGAACATCCTGCGCGCCTTCAGCGGGTCCAAGGCAAGGCGCAACTGCTCCTCCCAGTCCAGCCTCTTGCGGGCGCGGCTCATCCGCAGGTCCCATTCGCGTGCCCCCGGCACACCACGCGCCAGATCTGCGGCATGACCCGCGATACGGGTCACGATGACCCCCTCTCTGACGTCCTCCGCCGTAGGCAACCCCAGATGTTCGCGGGGCGTCACATAGCACAGAAAATCCGCGCCGGCGAGGGCGGCCAGAGCGCCCCCGATGGCGGCAGCTATGTGATCGTGTCCTGCCGCCACGTCAGTGACCAGGGGGCCCAACACATAGAAAGGCGCTCCTCGTGTCACCGCCTTGGCCAGGCGCACGTTGGCCTCCACCTGGTGTAGGGGTATATGTCCCGGTCCCTCTACCATGCACTGCACGCCTGCCTCGCGGCAGCGCCGCACCAGCTCGCCCAGGACCACCAGCTCCGCGAGCTGGGCAGCGTCGCTGGCATCCTCGATGCAGCCCGGCCGCAGGCCGTCTCCCAGCGACAGGGTCACCTCGTGCTTGCGCGCGATATCCAGCAGGCGGTCGAATCCCTCGTACAGGGGGTTTTCCCTCTGGTTATGGAGTATCCATCCCGCCAGGAAGGCGCCTCCCCGGCTCACTATATCCGCCACGCGCGGGTTCGCCTTCAGAGCCTCCAAAACCCGCATAGTCACCCCGCAATGCACGGTTATGAAATCCACCCCCGAGGCGCAGTGATCCTCCACCGCCCGGAAGATATCATCCTCGGTCATGGCCACGATGCCGCCTCTCTCCTCCTGCGCCCTCACCGCCGCCTGATATATGGGCACCGTGCCCACCGGGACGGGCGAGGCCGCCACCACCGCCTCCCTGACCTCATCGATAGGCCCTCCGGTGGAAAGGTCCATGACCGCGTCCGCTCCCGCCTCCACCGCCGCCCTGAGCTTCTCGAGCTCTTCCCCGATACCGGCGTAGTCGCTTGACGTGCCGAGGTTTGCGTTGACCTTGGTACGCGTACCCCCTCCCACCACGCATGGCCTCTTCAAGGCATGGGAACGGTTGCGCGGGACCACCGCCCTGCCCTTGAGCAAAGCCTCCGCAAGGGCCTCCACTTCCATGCCCTCGTCCTCCGCCAGCTCCTTCAGCCCTTCAAAATACTCGCCGGCCCCCAGGCGCTCCAATAGCGTCCTTTCCTTCATCTCCTACCTCTCTTTCCGGTGAGCGTCCACGACCATCCGCAAGCGCTTCACCGCTTCCAGCATATCCCGCGCGGCGCTTACCGCCGAGATCACCGCTATACCGTCAGCCCCCGCCTCTAGAACCCGCCCGGCGTTCGCGACATCTATCCCACCAATGGCCACGATGGGAAGGTCCACCGCCTCTCTTATCCTCCTCAAGCCCTCTATGCCGATGGGCGTTCCCGCGTCAGGCTTGCTGGGAGTCGCGAAAACCGGGCCCACGCCGAGATAATCCGCGCCCTCGTCGCGCGCCGACAGCGCCTCCTCCACCGTGCCTGCGGACACCCCCAGTATCTTTTTCCTTCCCATGAGTCGACGCGCCGCCCTCGCGGGGAGATCTTCCTGCCCCAGGTGCGCGCCGTGAGCCCCACTGGCCATGGCCACGTCTACGCGGTCGTTTACCAGGAAAAGGCACTTGCCGCTCCACTCCCGCACCAGGAGCATCGCCTCCTCGGCCAGGGAAAGCAGCTCCCCGCCCCCCGCGTACTTGTCCCGCAACTGCACGGCGTCTGCCCCTCCTTCCAGCGCGGCTCGCACCATGTCCAGGTGGCCCACGCCGCGGGTGGGGTCACAGCAGGTCACGACGTAAAGGCCCAGGTTCAACGCCTTCATCTCAAACCACCCAAAGCATCTGCCGAACCCCGACGCATGTCCCGCGTGCATACCGCGATGGCGACATCCCGCCCCGACTCAAGCATGGCCTCGCTATGCTCCCTGCCTTAAGAGCTCCAAGGCAAGGCGGGCCGCCGCCCGACCCGAGAGCAGCATCCCCCCGAATACCGCAC
>JACVJG010000043.1 GCA_015711875.1 Candidatus Solincola jinzensis
CTCGGACCTATCGCATAACTATATTTTGGGGAATCCTTCCAGCGAGCAGAGGAAGCTTGCCGACGCCTACCTCAGGACAGCGGAGCTGCTCATCGGCTCCCTGAAGGCCGGTGCCTCCGTGGGGCAGGTGTGGCAGAGGGTATATGACGAGGTCTCGTCCCTGGGTTACGCGGAATACACCCTTCCCGCTTTCGGCCACGGCATCGGGGTCATCGGCCATGAATGGTACCCGGCCATCATCAACAGCGACGAGTTCCGCGACCTGGTGCTGGAGGAGAACGTGGTCGAGGTCGCCGCTTTGGTCATGAACGTGCCGGGAGTGGGGGGCATGAGGCTGGAGTGCGTGGTGAGGGTCACCCCGTATGGGGGCGAGATGCTCAACACCACCCCCCTCGAGCTGACGGTCCTGGACATATAGGGGCGGTCGGCGCGGTCGCTTTCGCGATGCGGGGCGTGCGCAGATGAACACGTGCCAGGCCTGGACCTCGCTGCGCTCGCCTCCGGCTCGCTCCGTCTCCGTCCAGGCGGCTGGCACCGCCACGCCTCCCTGCGGTCGGCGCGGTCGCTTTCGCGATGCAAACCTGCGAGCGTAGGGCTATAAGCCGAGGGAGCGGGAGATTATCTCCTTCATGATCTCGTCGGTGCCGCCTCCTATGGGGCCCAGCCGCATGTCCCTCCAGGCGCGGGCGATGGGGTACTCCTCGGTGTAACCGTAGCCGCCGTGGATCTGGATGGCACGGTCCGCCACCCTCACCGCCATGGACTGGGTGAAGAGCTTGGCCATGGCCACCTCTTTGACCGGCTCCTTGCCCTCGACGTAGAGCTTGAGCACGTGATAGGTGAAGGCCCTACCCAGCTCGATCTCGGTGGCCATGTCCGCGAGCATGTGCGAGATGGCCTGGAACTTCCCGATGGGCTTTCCGAAGGCCTGCCGCTCCTTGGCATACTGCACGGAGATGTCCAGGAGGAGCTGGGCGCCCGCCACCGCGCCCAGGGACATGATCAAGCGCTCCCACACGAAGTTCGCCATGATCTGGAAGAATCCGCGGTTCTCCTCGCCCAGCAGGGCGTCGGCGGGCACGCGCACGTCGATGAAGGAGAGCTCGCCGGTGTCCGAGGCCTTCCAGCCCAGCTTCTTTATCTTCTTGGAGGTCTCGAAGCCGGGGGTGCCGCGGTCGATGATGAACTGGGAGATGCCGGCATATCCCTTGTCGCGGTCGGTCTTAACCGCTGCCACCACCCAATCGCATCTCACCCCGTTGGTGATGAAGGTCTTGGACCCGTTGATGATCCAGTCCGAACCGTCCCTCACCGCGTAGGTCTTGATGCCCGCCACGTCGGAGCCCGCCTCCGGCTCGGTTATGCCCAGGGCACCGATGGTCTCGCCCTTTATGCCGGGAATGAGGTATTTTTCCTTCTGCTCGGGGGTGCCGAAGCGGTTTATCTGGGGCATGGCGATGCCGATGTGGGCTCCTATGCCCGAGGCCACCCCCGCGGAACCGCAGCGGGTCATCTCCTCGTGCAGCACCGCCTCGGCCAGGCGGTCGTCGTCACCGCCGTATTCCTCGGGGTAGGACATGCCCAGGAAGCCCAGTTCCCCCATGCGGGTGAAAACCTCTCGCGGGAACTCCTCCGCCTCTTCCCACTCGTCGGCGTGGGGGGCGAGCTCGTTCTCGACGAACTCCCTCACCGTCTTGCGGAAATCCTCGTGAACCGGCTGGAAGATGTCGTAACTCATCCTTTCCTCCCTGTGGTGATGGACAGGCCGGAACGCCTGTCTCGGTGCCCGGAACGCGGGGAAATTATATCATAACCGCTCGGGGCCGAATCCGCTCATGAGGCCCGTTTCCCACCGCTCTTCCGCTCGGGCTGTGAGGGCCGAAAACTTCGGCGGTGAGGGTACTTTTGGGGGCAGGATTTCGGTTTTTAGCCGGCCGCGGATCCGCGCAGCCCTACAAGGTGAGCGTGGCAGCTCGGCGGGACGGCGGCCCGGGCTCCGAGAGCGCCGCCCTCTCTTTCGTCTCTTGCCGTTCCCAGGGCGGCAGGAAAGCGCGACGATATGGCGACGGCGGCGATCCCGGGCTTCCCGGGCGAACCGTTTATCGCTGTCGGCCGAGATCGCGACAACGGAGGAGAGCGGGCTTGCCATCGCCGTGATCCATTTGGGGATGGATTATGGAGGCGCAAGAGGGGAGGCCGCTCGGTCTTCCCTGAGCGGGAGCGGAACGAACAGGGGAAAAGGATGAGCTCTCGCATGCCCCATCCGCCTCGGCATGTCTCAAGACTGGCGGAAGGAGACGATGGTCTCGATGGGTTGCGTGCAGGCACGGAAGGGGGTTCCCGCATGTTAGGAAAAAGGCCGCCGATATTGTAGAATCGTGTTAGAATCGGGGGGATGAAGGAGGTGCCCATGTATCGCGTTCTCGTGGTGGATGACGACCCCATGGTTACCAGGCTGGTGCGTATCAACCTCGAGCTGGAGCAGTTCGAGGTGGAGGAGGCCTGGGATGGCAGGACGGCGATGAAGATGATGCGCGAGAACCCTCCCGACCTCCTGGTGTTGGACATCATGATGCCCCAGATGGACGGCTGGGAGATCCTCAAGCTCATGCGCGAGGACGAAGCCCTCAAGGACTTGCCCGTGGTGGTGCTGACGGCAAAGGTCCAGGATGAGGACATGGCCAGGGGGTGGAGGATGGGCGCGGACGGCTACATCGTCAAGCCCTTCAACCCCGTGAACCTTGCAGACTCCCTGCGCAAGGTGCTCGCAGCCACCCCCGAGGAAAGGCTGGCCAAAAGGCAGGAGGAGATGGAGCGCCTCAAGGACATCATCCTCGATGACTGAGGGCGGCTCCTTCCCGTAAACGCATTTTGAACGCATCACAATCCTGATCTCCAGTGCATGGGAGTGCGCTCTCGGTTTTACGGCGCCGGATAAGCGGGTGGTCGGCTGTCAGCAAAGGCGAGGTCGAGCGGAGGTGATCATGGCCAGGATAGTGGTTCTAGCCCCCATCCCCGAGGAGGCGGTGAGGGGCATGGTGTCCCAGGCCGGTGGCGGCGAGGCGATAGAGGTCTCCGTTTACGCGGGAGAGCCGGGGAAAGGCCTGGAGGAGGCGGTGAGGGGAGCCGACATCATAATCGGCGATTTCACCTTCCGACTGCCCATCGACGCGCGCGTGGCGGAGGCGGCGAGGGGATGCCGCCTCATCCAGCAACCCAGCATCGGGTATCAGCACATAGACCTGGAGGCCACGCGGAAAGCGGGCATCCCGGTGGCGAACGTGGGGGCCGCCAACGCCATCGGGGTGGCGGAGCAGGCGATGATGTTCATGCTCTGCCTGCTAAAGCGGGCGCTGTATTTTCATAGCAAGACGGCGCGGGGGGAATGGGGACAGCCGGATATCTTCACCCTGGGCATGTACGAGCTCTATGGCAAGACCCTGGGAATAGTGGGCATGGGGCATATCGGGCGCGAGGTGGCGGCGAGGGCGAAGAGCTTCGGATGCCGCATCGTCTATCATGATCTGAGGCCCCTGTCACCCGACGAGGAGATGGAGCTGGGGGCGGAGCGCATGGAGCTCGAGGACCTGCTGCGCGTCTCGGACATCGTCTCCCTGCACGTCCCGCTCACCCCCCAGACCAGGCACATGATAGACGCGGGAAGGCTGGCCTTGATGAAGCCGGACGCCTACCTCCTCAACCTCGCCAGGGGGGAGGTGGTGGACGAGGAGGCCCTGGCCGCCGCCCTGGCCGAGGGCAGGTTGGCGGGAGCCGGGATAGACGTCTTCACCCGGGAGCCCGTGGATCCCGGCAACCCCCTGCTCTCGTCGGAAAAGGTCATACTCTCCCCCCACATAGCGGGGGGCACCAATGAGAGCCGGGTAAGGATGCTCCAGGTGACCATGGAGAATATCGCCAGGGTGCTTTCGGGGCAGAAGCCCCTCTACGTGGTGAACGGAGTGGAATAGCGGCGGGAGGTCTCCCGGCCGTGGAGGGGGAAGGGGGCGATGATGAACTGCGCGCAGGTGCTTATCGAGGGCATAAAAGCCATGGGGGCCAAGAGGATATACGGGGTGATCGGCACCTCCAATCTCTCC
The DNA here is from genome assembly GCA_015711875.1 of Candidatus Solincola jinzensis. The sequence goes on from JACVJG010000043.1 coordinate 4,098, forward strand.
TTCGTGGACGCTCTCTATGACCACCAGGATGAGATTCGCTACGTCTCCTGCCGCCACGAGCAGGTGGCCGCGAGCATGGCGGACGCGGAGGGTCGCCTGACCGGCATACCCGGGGTAGCCCTCACCCACTCCGGGCCCGGCACCCTGAACGCGCTCATATCGGTGGGAAACGCCTACAAGGACTGCAGTCCCCTTATCCTGCTCAGCGGGGCGGTGAAGAGGCGGCTCAGGGGTTCCGACGGCATGCTGGAGGCGGATCACAAGGCCATATTCGCTCCTCTCTGCAAGGGGGCCTTCAGGCTGGAGGATGCGGCCAGCGCGGCGGCGGTCTTCTCCCGCGCCTATTCCCTGGCGGTTTCGGGGGCGCGCGGCCCGGTGCTCATAGAGGTTCCCGAGGACGTATGGGGAGAGGAGGCGGGGGAAGAGCCCCCGCGCTACCGCCTCGCCCCGGAATACCGCCCGCCCCTGCATGTGGAGGACGTATGGCGGGCTATGGAGATGGTGAAGGGAGCCCGGCGCCCCCTGCTCTTGTCCGGAGGAGGCGTGGCCTACGCCGGTTGCTCGCATCTGCTGGTGCGGCTGGCGGAGGCTCTGCAGGTCCCGGTGATCACCACCGGCAACGGCCGGGGCACCATACCCGAGGACCATGCCCTCTGCCTGGGGCGCGCCGGTTTCGGGGGAGGGAATACCGCCGCCGATACCGCGTTGAGCGAGGCTGAGGTGGTGCTGGGGCTGGGGTGTACCCTCTCCGATATGACCACCTACGAGTACACCCTGCCGGTGAGCGGCGAGGTCATCCTGGTGAACGTGGACCTCGAGGCCATGCTCACCAGCCGCTTCCGCGCCCAGTACATGATTGAGGCCGACGTCAGGGATTTCCTCGCGGAAGCGCTGGGCACGGTGAAGGACTACCATCCGCCCGCGCGGGAGGAATGGTGGGAATCATTGGAAGATAAGCGCAGGGAGTGGAAGATGCGCCTGGACGAGGCCATCGCCTCCGACAAAGTGCCCCTTTCCCCCGGACGCGTTGTGCACGAACTATCGCGCCTCCTTCCGGAGGGGCATATCGTCACCGTGGGGGGAGGCACCCACGTCCTCTACCCCATGGCCTTCCTGCCCTGTCGGGAGCCACTCAGCTACCTCTCCGCCGTGAACTTCGGGGCCATGGGCTTCGGGTTTCCCGCGGCGATGGCGGCGAAGCTCGTGTACCCGGAAAAAGAGGTGGTGGCCATCCTGGGGGACGGCGACTTCATGATGACCATGCAGGATCTGGAGACGGCTTGCCGCGAGGGCATCAAGGTGAGGGTGCTGGTGATAAACGACAACATGGACCGGGTGCTCAATCTCAGGCAGCGCCTGCAGTGCGGGGGAAGGATCCTCGGGACCTGCCACGGCAACCCCGACTTCGCGGCCCTGGCGCGCACCTTCGGGGCTTCGGGGTGGAGGCTGGAGAGGCCGCAGGAGATAGTGCCGGTGCTGGAGGAAGCGCTGGCGGCCCCGGGGCCGGCGGTGGTGGATGTCATCATCGATCCCGACGACCTGCCTCCCCTCAACCTGGAAGCCACCCTGCGCATGGGTATGGGTTAAGGGCGATGATGCGGGCGCGCAGAAGGGTTGCCACAGGGGAGGTAAACGCGCCCTGCCGCGAGGAAGAAAGGCCGGAGCCGGCCCGGCGGAGCATGGAGGTAGTAAGATGGCTTTCGAGTCGTTCGAGGTATCCACTTCCTCGCGCAGCCAGATGGTGGACGTGACCGCGATGGTGCGTGAGGCGGTGAGGCGCGCGGGGGTGAGAGAGGGCGTGTGCGTGGTTTACGTGCCCCACACCACCGCCGGGGTCACGGTGAACGAGAGCGCCGACCCGGCGGTGGCTGCCGATATCCTCGAGCACCTGGAAAAACTGGTGCCCAGGGGCCGCTACCGGCATCGCGAGGGCAACGCGGATGCGCACATCAAGGCGAGCATGATGGGGTTCTCCCAGGTGCTGCCGGTGGAGGGCGGGGACCTCTCGCTTGGCACTTGGCAGGGGGTCTTCCTCTGCGAGTTCGACGGGCCGCGCCGCAGGCGCGTGAGGTTGGCGGTGATCCCCCATGGCCGGTGAGCTCATCACCTTCAGCAGCGATTTCGGCCTGGCCGAGGAATGGGTGGGGGCGGTGAAAGGGGTCATCCTCTCCATCAACCCCGGCGCTTTGATCGTGGACATCGCTCACGAGATCCCCCCCTTCGACATCTCCAAGGGCGCCTTCATGCTAGCGGCGGCCCTGCCTCACTTTCCGGTGGGGGTTCACCTCGCGGTGGTGGACCCTGGGGTGGGCACGCGCCGCCTGGCGGTGGCCCTGCGCGCCTACCGGGGGGACATGCTGGTGGGTCCGGACAACGGTCTGCTTATCCCCGCGGCGGAGAGGCTGGGCGGCGTCACGGAAGCCTATTTCCTGGACAACCAGGAGTTTTTCCGGCATCCCGTGAATCCCACCTTCCATGCCCGCGACATCTTCGCGCCGGTGGCGGCGCATCTCTCCCTGGGGGCTGACCCCAGGGACATGGGGTCGCCCATGGACCCAGACAACCTGGTCCCCGCCCCCTGGGGGAGCGCTCGCGAGGGGGAGGGCGCCCTCTACGCCATGGTGGTGGATATCGACCGCTTCGGGTCCCTGCGCCTCAACGCTTATCCCGGGCAGGTGAGGGCCCTGGGGTATCAGGAGGGCGATAAAGTGCTTCTGGGGATCGGCGAGGCGGAGATGGAGGCGGTCCTTGCCTCCACCTTCGGGGAGGTGGGGGCCGGAGAGGTACTTCTCTACGAGGATTCCTCCGGAGTCATGGCCGCGGGAGTGAACGGCGGCAGCCTCGCCGCCCGCACCGGCTCGCGCCCTGGAGACGTGATCATCGTTTACGGCGAAGCCGCGATACCCCCGCAGGCAGACGGCAGAGGGTAACCGCTTGTCCTCGCAACCCGCAAGAGCGTGATACAAGAAAGTAGCGATGCACGTTGTGTTTCCCCGACATGGACCATGTGCCCGGCTATCGTGTCCAACAAGCTGGGATCGTGCATGGGGAATACGGTAAGGTCCAGGCGCTGGCAATCCTGATGCTGGCAAAAGGTACAGCATAAGCGATGCTGTGAGGTCCAGGCGCGCGGGCAAGGATATAGCGGCCGGTTGCAAGCGGGTCGCAGGCGGCTAACTCAAGGGCTGTACGGGGATGATGACCGGGGCAAGGAACGAGGCCCTGCCGAGGATGATGGAGCACGCGCAGTCCATGGGGGAGGCGGGAGAATGCCTTTCCTGAGGAGGTATATCCTTAACTGAAAAATATGATGGAGCACGCGCAGTCCATGGGGGCTGATGCGGTGCTCGGCCTGCGCCTCATGACTTCCTCTGTCATGCAGGCGGCCTCCGGCACCATGGCCTGCGGCACCGCGGTGATCCCGGTCAGCGGACGGTAATAGAGGCTGGAAGCATCTTGGCCTGCGCAGGCCCTACGTGCCCGCTGCGAGGCGGCTCTTTACGTCTTGCGAATTGTATCGACTTTGCCAGGGCTTAAAGGCAGACCCTTTCGGAGGCTCGCGAGCGGGCCGATAAAGGGGCCCCCAAACCCTATTGGGGCGTGCTCCTTGTGGAAAAACTTCCCCGATGAACCTTGCATCTTGCACGTCGCAGCCGCTCCTATTAATGTAGTGAGGGCATGGTTTCGACGCCATGTCAGCTCCAGAAAAGGAGGTCACCATGACCAGTGAATGCAAGAACCTCCAGGCCAACCTGGAGAAGTGCAACTGCACCTACGAGCCCTGCTCGCGCAAGGGTTACTGCTGCGAGTGCCTGCATTACCACCGCCGCAACGGCGAGCTTCCGGCCTGCTTTTTCCCGCCGGAGGTGGAGCGCACCTACGACCGCTCCGTGCGGCGCTTCATGCAATGCCGTTGACGGGAGAGCTGAACCAGAGGACGCAGCTGGAGACGAAGGCAAGGAGGGAGTAATGGAGGAGGTCTATATCGCCGGCGCTTGCCGCACCGCCATCGCCAGGTTCGGGGGAAGCCTCAAGGACGTGAAAACGGGCGAGCTGGTGCGCATCGTCATCGAGGAAGCGGTGAAGCGGGCGGGGATATCCCCGGATTGCGTGGACGAGGTGATCTTCGGGCAGGTGGTCCCGCGCACGGACGAGAACTGCCTGGCCGCCAGGCTGGGGGCGTTGAAGGCGGGACTCCCCTATACCGTGCCCGCGGAGGGGGTGATAAGGGGATGCGGCTCGGGCATGCAGGCCCTCATCGACGCCGTGCGCGCCATCCGCGTGGGGGATTCCCGCGTGGTGGTGGCGGGCGGCGCCGAGAACATGAGCTCCATACATTATTACAGCAACGACATGCGCTGGGGAAAGCGCATGCGCAGCGGGGAGTTCATCGACGGCCTTTGGGAGGTGTTGCACGATCCCTACAACGGGCTGATCATGGGGCTTACGGCCGAGAACATCGCGGAGCGCTTCGGCATCTCCCGTGAGGAGCAGGACCGCTACGCTCTGGAAAGCCAGCGGCGGGCGCTGGCGGCCATCGCGGCGGGTAAGTTCAAGGACGAGATCGTGCCGGTGGAGGTGAAGACGCGCAAGGGAGTGGAGGTCTTCGACACCGACGAGCACCCCACCGATACCACCCTGGAGAAGCTGGCATCCCTGCCGCCCGCCTTCAAGAAGGACGGCACGGTCACCGCCGGCAACGCCTCGGGCATCAACGACGCCGCCGCGGCCCTGGTGCTGATATCGGGAGCGAGGGCAGAGGAGCTGGGCGTCAAGCCCCTGGCCCGGGTGCTTTCCTACGCCTACGTGGGGGTGGATCCCGATATCATGGGAGTGGGCCCCGTTTACGCCATCCCCAAAGCCCTGGAGAAAGCGGGGCTCAAACTGGAGGATATCGGGGCCATCGAGCTCAACGAGGCCTTCGCCGCTCAAGCCTATTACTGCATCAGGGAACTGGGGCTTAACCCCGAGATAACCAATATCTACGGCAGCGGCATCGCCCTCGGGCATCCGGTGGGGTGCACGGGAGCGCGCATAGTGGTCACCCTGCTCACAGCCATGAAGGAACTCGACGCCAGGTACGGCCTGGCCTCGCTGTGTATCGGAGGCGGCCAGGGTATCGCCATGGTCGTGGAGCGGGTTTGAACCCGTTCCCGCCGCGCCGGACGGCCCGCATGCCGTTCCGGTTTGACCGGGTATATGCCCGGTGATACCATTTTCATGCCGTTCATTGAAAGCCATATATAAGGGCAGCCGAGAGCGGCGAGATTTCGGGGTCGTCCCGTCGATATCCGGAATGGTGACGGGACCGGGGTTTCCGCCAGCAGGTGGTCATCGCGCTCGGCCTGCCTTACGAGTGCCGTCCGGGTCCCGCGAGGGCGGAGAGGGAAGCCGGTGAGATTCCGGCACGGTGGCGCCGCTGTGACTGGGGAGCGAGGCCCCGCTATCCACTGACGATAGGTTGGGAAGGAGGGGCGGAACGGAGATCCAGGAGTCAGAAGACCTGCCCGGAGGGTGCCAGTCAGCTCTCCGCCTCAGGGAGAAACCTGGCGAGACGGGAAAAACGCCCCGCTCTTGGGTGAGAGAGCGGGGTTTTTTATTCCGTTAAGAACGGGCGCCGGGCCTAAAGCCCGCGGCGTCTCGAATGCGTCAGCGGCGGATACGGGCCTCCGTCGAACAGCCGTCGGGCGGAGAGAGAAAGCGGCGGGTTTGATAAGCGCGTAAAGGTTCCGGCTGTGAACATGGTTGCAGCTAGCTCCCGTATGGGGTTATAGACGGGGGACACGGGTGAGAGTGGAAAGGGATGCTGGTATGAAACACCGCATGGTCCTGGTGCTGGGAGGAGCGCGCAGCGGAAAGAGCTCCTTTGCCCAGGGCCTGGCCGCCGCGTCGGGGCGGAGGATATGTTTTTTAGCCACCGCGTGGCCGGGGGATGAGGAGATGGAGAAGCGTATAGAGAGGCACCGCGAGGAGCGTCCCGAGGGCTGGGTGACCCTGGAGCTAGCGGGCGGGACGGAGCTTCCGGGTCTCCCGCGGGAAGGGGACCTGGCGCTCATGGACTGTTTCACGGTGTACTTGTCCAACCTCATGGCACGCGCCGGCCTGGACTGGCCGGCCGAGGAAGAGGGCCTCATGCAAGAGGAAGAGGTGTTGCGCCGCATGGGGGAGGTGGAGGCCGAGGCGCTGGAGCTGGTGGAGCGGGTGCGCGAAGCGGCCTCGGAGCTCATCGTGGTGGCCAACGAGGTGGGCATGGGGGTGGTGCCCGCTTATCGCCTGGGTCGCGTCTTCCGCGACCTGGCGGGAAGGCTCAACCAGCGCCTGGCGGAGCGAGCGGACGAGGTCTACCTGGTGGCGGCGGGCCTGCCCTTGAGACTGAAGCCATGACATCCGAGACATGGGCCGACTGTTATCGCGAAGTGGAGAGGAAGGAGATGGGAAAACTCGAGGAAACTCTGGAAAGGATAGAGGAGCCGGACGAGAAGGCGATGCGGGCGGCGCGCGCGCGGCAGGACCAGCTCACCAAGCCCGCGGGGGCGTTGGGGATCTTGGAAGATATCTCCATAAAGGTGGCGGGGATCACGGGGGAGGCGATGCCGCGGCCCGGGCGCAAGGTGGTGCTGGTCATGGCCGCCGATCACGGGGTGGCGGCCAGGGGCGTAAGCCTCTATCCACGCGAGGTCACCGCGCAGATGGTGCGCAATTTCCTGGCCGGGGGGGCGGCCATCAATGTGCTCGCCCGCCACGTGGGGGCGGAGGTGCGGGTGGTGGACGTGGGGGTCGCCGTGGACGTGGAGGCGGAAGGCCTGACGGTGCGCAAGGTCAGGCACGGTACCGCGGACATGGCCGAAGGCCCGGCCATGTCGCGGGATGAGGCGCGAGCCTGCCTGGAGGCGGGCATAGCGGTGGCGGAGGAGGAGATAGAGGCGGGGGCCTTGATGCTGGCCGCCGGGGACATGGGCATAGGCAACACCACCGCCGCCAGCGCCATCACCGCCGCGATGACCGGGTTGGACCCCAGCGAGGTCACCGGCAGGGGCACCGGCCTCGACGACCGTGGCCTTGAGCGCAAGGTGGAGGTCATACGCAAGGCCCTGGAGGTAAACCGCCCCCATCCCTCAGACCCCCTCGGCATCCTCGCCGGGGTGGGAGGGCTGGAGATAGGCGCCATCGCCGGGGTGATGCTCGCGGCCGCCGCCGCGCGACGGCCGGTGCTGGTGGACGGCTTTATCTCCAGCGCAGGGGCGCTGATAGCTGCGGGCCTGCACCCCATGGCCTCCCGTTTCATGCTCGCCTCCCATCTATCGGTGGAAAGGGGGCACGCCGTCATCCTGGAGCGTCTGGGCCTTCACCCCATCATCCGCGCCAACATGCGCCTGGGCGAGGGCACGGGAGCCGCCCTGGGCTTCAGCCTGGTGGAGGCGGCCCTGAAGATACTCTCCGAGATGGCCACCTTCGGCGAAGCGGGGGTATCGGGCCCGGAAGAAGGCGATTGAT
>JACVJG010000044.1 GCA_015711875.1 Candidatus Solincola jinzensis
GCGAGGTCCTTCCCGTCCTCGTACGCCCTTTCCACCACCGCCACCGCCCCCACCGCGTCGCCCTCGGCCAGGTGGTCTCCGAGCTCGACCAGGAGGTCGTCCTCCACCAAGCCCAGGAAGCCGGCCACATCGGCTTCGTCCACCTCGCCATCCCCATAACTCATGACCTGCTCCAACAGCACCAGGGCATCGCGCGCCGAGCCCCTGGCCCTGCGGGCGATGAGGCGTAAGGCTTTCTCGGTCACCTTTACTCCCTCGCTCTCGCTCACCGCGGCCAGGTGCTCCGCCAGCCGCTTCGACGACACGCCCCGAAAATCGTAGCGCTGGCAGCGTGAGAGGATGGTCTGCGGCAGCTTGTGCGGCTCAGTGGTTGCCAGGACAAACACCACGTGCTGCGGTGGCTCCTCGAGGGTCTTGAGGAATGCGTTGAACGCTTCCTTGGTGAGCATGTGCGCCTCATCCAGGATGTACACCTTGATACGCGCCGAGGCAGGCGAGAAGATCACGCGCTCCCTCAGTTCGCGAATATCGTCTATGCCGCGGTTGGAGGCAGCGTCGATCTCCACCACGTCCACGGAAGTGCCCTCGGTTATCTCCCGGCAGGGAGCGCAACGGTTGCACGGGTTGGGGGTCGGGCCCTCCACGCAGTTCAAGGCCTTGGCCAGGATGCGCGCGGTGCTGGTCTTGCCGGTCCCCCTGGGTCCGGTGAAAAGATAGGCGTGCGAGAAGTTCCCGTTACGCAGGGAGTTGGCCAGGGTACGGGTTACGTATTCCTGGCCCAGCACCTCCTCGAAGGTCTGAGGGCGCCATTTCCTGTAAAGAGCAACGTAGTTCAACCGCCACCCCTCTATCGCTAAGGCGCCCCCGGCGGCGTCACCGGGGCGCCGGTCCCATTAATAGATGTGATCGTGCACCCTTCCTCGACTCCCGGCCCCGAGCGCTACACCGGTAGTTAGCTCCGGACAGGTTGATCTGCGGCACACGAGAAGATTTGCTTACCGCTGCTTCCTTCCGGACCTGACGGGGTTCACAAGTTCCCGTTGCGCAGGACCCGACCTTCAACACCACTTGCCTGTGCGCAATACTCAAGACCGGAGAGCCTCAGTTGGGGATTCGGCCCCGCTGTAGCGGATTGCGGGTTCAGGGCACCGCTAGCTCCCCGCTTAGCACGATCACGATAATAGTATAGCACGGGCAGGCGACGGGGCAGTTGCGGCGACCGCCCAAGCGGGCGAGCGCCGTGTTATCACAGGGGCCTCGACCCGGGAAGCATCTCGCCGCCACCGGCGCGCAAACCGAGAAAGGCATCCGGACCGGGGGAAACGCTTGCGGGGGCCGGCGAGGATTAAGCAAGCGGAGTGTATAATAATAGAAATGACGGGGCGGTAGAGCGGGAGGAAAGATGGGCGAAAGCGAGTTCGGGGAAAGGGTTTCCACCGGTAACGCGGAGCTCGACTCTATGATGGACGGTGGGCTGCTCCGTGGATCGGTTACCCTGGTGACCGGCGCCCCGGGGACCGGCAAGACCTGCCTCGGCCTGGAGTTCATCTGCCGCGGCATCCTGGAGATGAACGAGCCCGGCCTCATCGTGACCTTCGAGCACTTTCCCAAGAAGCTGCTGCGGGACGCCTCATCCCTGGGCTTCGACCTCACGGAGATGGAGAGGAAGGGCATGCTGCGCATTCTCTTCACCTCTCCAGAGATATTCTTCGAGCAGGCGCAGGCATCCGGGGGGTTGCTCGACACCATGGTGGAGGAGCTGGGCGCACGGCGAGTTTTCATCGATTCAATCTCACACCTCGAGCGGCTCACGCGTGATCCCGTGAAATTGAGGGAGATAGCTTTCACTTTCGTCAACGCCCTTCTCAGGCACGGCCTCACCGCCCTGGTGACACAAGAGGACCCGGATATCACCGGCGACGTGGCCGCCGCCCAGTACGGCATCTCGTACCTGGTGGACGCGGTGATCATCCTGCGCTACGTGGAGCTGGACTCCTCCATCGGCAGGGCCATCCTGGTGCTCAAGCAGCGCGCCAGTTCCCACGACAAGAGGATCAGGGAATTCCGCATCGCCGCCGGCGGCATAAAAATAGGCGAGCCCTTCGCGGATCGGGAGGGGGTGCTCTCGGGGCTGCCGCGCAAGCGCGAAGTGGATGCCTTCGTGGAGGTTTTCGGGAGGAAGGGCAAGGGCTCGTCCAAGGGGGAGGTAGGGTGATGGCTGACAAGATCCTGATCGTTGACGACGACCGGGAGATGGTCGAGCTCATCGAGCTCTTCCTGCGAAACGCCGGCTACGTCACCATCTCGGCCTTCTCGGGGGAAGAGGCCCTGGAGAAGACCTTTAACGAGAAACCGGATCTTATCCTGCTGGACATCATGATGCCCCGCATCGACGGCTGGGAGGTGCTGCGCCGCATCAAGAACGATCCCGAGGCCCGCAATATCCCCGTGGCTTTCATTACCGCCCGCACCCAGAACATCGACAAGATGATCGGCCTGTCAGTCATGAAAGCCGCCGGCTATATCACCAAGCCCTTCAGCAAGCAGGAGCTTCTTAGCGAGGTCAGGCGCATTCTCGACGAGGGCGGCGGGGGGGTGCCAGCGCCTTAGGGGTAGGTCCGCGGAAAGGGGGCGTTGATGTCGAACGAATGGTGGAAGACCTTGTCGCTTTTCCTGTGGTTCTACAATACCTCCGCCACCGCCGTGGTGATGATATACTTCGCCGGCATCTGCCGCATGGCGGAAAGCAAGTTCGGCGGGAAAACGTATTATTACCTGCTCCCCGTTTTTTTCGTGCTCATGGGGGCTAGTACCCTCATCTATTCCATGTCCGACTCTATCGTGGCCATAAAGATCTGGTACGCGGTCTGGCCTACGGTGGCCGGGTTGCTGCTCTTCATCGTGGTCTATCGCGCCTACCGCCTGATGATGGGACGATGAACTATCTTTCCTCCGCCCTGTACGTGATCGGCCCGCTCTCGGTAGCGGTGTTGTTGCTCCTGCTCGGCGCCATGGGAAAACGCCTGGGCCAGGCCCTGGAGCTGCCGCCCTATTATCGCCTTTATTACCTTTCATTCTTCTTTTTCTTCGCCCCCCTTCCCGCGGCCTGGATCCTTCTGCTCACCGGCGCATGGGGACTGCCGGACCCGGAGCCTCGCACGGGCCTTATCATCAAGATCGCAGTGGCCTCCATCCCCATGGGCATAGCCATAACCTTTGCGCTCATCGCCACCGCCAAGTACTGGGGATGGATATGGGGGGAGTTTTATCGCTCTCGCCGCAAGGAAGGGGGTAAGGGTGAGGGGTGACATAGGGAGACGCTTCGCCGTCACCGCATTACTGCTCCTCGCCCCGGCTTTGATCTTCGCCGCCCTCGGCAATCGCGGCGCTACCATCGCGCTGCTTTCCCTCGCGGCGGCATACTGTGCAGCATCCATGCTGGCGATGCGCGGACAGGCCAGGAAACGCTTGGCCCGTCGCAGACGAGAAGACCGGGGGAGCGCGTCGTTCCTGGAGGCCATACCATCCCCCGCCCTGCTGGTGAGCCCGGGGGGGATCATCCTGGAGGCCAACCGGCGCGCGGCGGAGTTCATACCCCTTCCCAGCGAAACGGTGGGGGAGCTTACGGGCAGGAAGCTGGACGAGGCTTTCCTCCCCCCCTTCTTCGGGGCCTGGGCGCCGGCTCTGGAGCGAGCCCTGGAATCAGAGGGCCCGCTGGAGATAAAGCAGGAGCAGTATTATCTGGAAAATTATTCTGGGATATGCAGGGTCTGGCTTTCCGCCTTACACGACGGCGGCGGAGGGAGTAAGAGCGTGCTGGTGGTCATCCAGGACATCACCCAGGAGGCATGGGAACGCGCCGCCCTCTTGGAGGCGTCGGAGCGAGAGGCGGGCATTTTCGAGAGCGTGCCGGTGAAGATCGCCGTTCTGGACCGCAACTTCCGCCTGGTGCGCTGCAACCAGTCTATGATGAGATGGATACGCGACTCCTGCGGCCTGGACGAGAGCCGGCTCTCGGGCCTGCCCGCCCTGGACATCATGCCTCATGAGTTCCGTCCCGACTGGAAACACATCCTGCGCCGGGTGCTCATCGAGGGGCGCTCCTTCGAGCAGCCGCGCGTGCACCAGGTGGTGGACGGCGTCGACCATTTCCACCGCGTGCGCCTGCACCCCCTCACCGACGAGGCGGGAATGGTCCGCGAAGCCCTGCTGCTCTTCGAGGACGTTACAGAATACGTGCGCCTGGAGCGGCGCCTGGCGGAAACCACCGATTACCTTAACCTGCTCATCGAGAGCCTCAACGACGGTTTTTACGCCATGGACGCCGATGGCAAGTTCTCCTTCTGCAACCAGGCTTTCCTGGACATGTTGGGGCTCCGAGGCGCCGAGGAGCTTTTCCGCAAAGAGCCCGTCGACATCGTGATGCCCGAAGAGACAGCCAAGATCGAGCGCATGCTGGAAAGGCGGCGTAGGGGAGAGAAGGTCTTCTTCGAGACCCTGTTGAGGCGCAGCGACGGCAGCGCCATACCGGTGCAGATCAGCTCCGCCCCCCTCTTCCGTTCCGGCGAGTTCGCCGGCATCGTGGGCATCGCGCACGACTTGAGCGAGCGGCGGCGGCTACAGGCCATGGTGGAGGAGAGCCACAAGTACCTGGAGAGGGCCTACGAGGAGCTCTCGGTGCTGGACAAGATGAAGTCGGATTTCATCGCCATCGCTTCCCATGAGCTGCGCACCCCCCTTTCCATAATCAAGGGTTACACAGACGCCTTCCAGTATGGAGAGCTGGGCGAGCTGACCCCCTTCCAGATGGACAAGATCAAGATCATGAACGCCCGCGCGGACCAGATGACCAAGATCATCAACGATCTTCTGGATATAACCCGCATGGAGGAGGGAAGGCTGGTGGGGGAGAAGTGGCCGGCTCCTGTCGAGGGACTGGTCCTGAACGCGGTATCGGAATACGAAGGCCGTGCCGAGCAGGCGGGCCTTAAGCTTCGCCATTCCATCGCCGCCGGCCTGCCGCCGGTGAGCGTGGACGTGTGGCGCATCCACCAGGTGCTGGAGAACCTCATCAGCAACGCCATCAAATTCACCCCACCCGGCGGGGAGATCGAGGTGAGCGCTCGCGCCGCGGAGGAGCCGGACATGGTGGAGATAGAGGTGCGCGACACCGGGCCCGGCATCCCGCGAGAGCAACAGAGGAAATTGTTTACCATGTTTTACCAAGTGGAGACGGACTCCACCAGGTCTGCGGGAGGACTGGGGCTCGGCCTGGTCATCTCCAAGGGGATAGTCGAGGGGCACGGCGGCCGCATCTGGGTGGAGAGCGAAGCGGGTGAGGGCTCTTCTTTCAAGTTCACCCTCCCCATGCACAAGGAGGAGTAGAGGATGCGTGTGGTGTCTCCGGGAGACCGCGGTCCCGCCGTCAGCGACATCCAGAAGCGGCTTTTCGATCTCGGATACACGCCGCCCGGGCTTGAGTCGGAGATGAGAGACGCGCGTTACGGCGAGAGCACGGCTTGCGCGGTGCGCGAGTTCCAGGAGAGACGCGGCCTGCAGGCCGACGGCAAGGTGGACGAGAACACCTGGCACGAGCTGGTCGAGGCCTCGTACCGCCTGGGGGACCGCTTCCTCTACCTGCGCGTTCCCCCTTTTCGCGGGGACGACGTGCGCGAGCTTCAGCGCTACCTGAACCGGCTCGGCTTCAATGCCGGTCGCGAAGACGGCATCTTCGGGCGGGACACCGACCGCGCCCTTCGCGCTTTCCAGCACAACATGCAACTCCCCGTGGACGGCATCGCCGGTTCTTCGACCCTGTCCTGCCTGCAACGACTCCGCCACGCCCTTAAGGACACCAGCGTGGCTGTGGTCCACGAAACCATCCAGGACCTTTCCTCCCGCGGCCTAGCGGGTCGCACAGTGGTCCTGGACGCCGGGGAAGGAGACTCCCGGGCTGAGGATGCCGCGCGCCTGGCGGCGAGCGACCTTAAAGCGCGGGGCTTGGAGGTGGTGATGACCGGCGGGCCCTCCTCTGACCTTCCAGAAGGCGCACGGGCTCGCCTGGCCAACGAATACGGGGCCGACATCGTCCTCGGGCTAAGGGCCATGGGGGAGAGCGGCGTGCGCATCCTCTACTTCGGAAGCGGCGATTATTCGTCGCCGCGCGGAAGGAGGCTTGCGGAACTGCTGCGGGAAGAGCTGGAAAGGGCCGGTGTTGCCTCTGTCACGCCTCCCGAGGCCAGGAGCTACCCCATGCTGAGGGAGACGCGCATGCCTTGCGTTATCGTGGAATACGGGTTCGAGGGAGACCCGGCGTCAATGCTTCCTTCGGCCCTGGTAGCGGCGGTGTCGTCTTACTTCTGTCCCGTACAGGATTGAAGAGGCCTGGGGCTCAGCCCTCTTCGACCAGCAAGGCCGCGCATCCTCTCGCCTGCAGCACGGCCGTTATAGAGGAGGCTCCACGTCCTCTATGACCACCTCTACCTCCTCCACTGGAAGGTCGGTCAGCCCCTCCACATACTCCTTCACCTTGGCAGCGACCTCGCGCGCAAGGTAAGGGATGCGCACGCCATATCGCACTTTCAGGTACACGCTGAGGCGGTACGAGGAATCCTCGCGGTTGACCTTTACTCCTTTATGCACGAACTCGCGCTTGACACGCGAGGCGAGGCTCTCCACCGCTTTAGGCTGGCAGACCTCGGCGCCTTCCACCTCCCCTGCCGCCTGTGCCGCCAGCGCCGCGATGGCCTCGCGCGACACCTCGACCCGTTCGCCTTTGGCCTCTTCCTTCACAGTTCCTTCCTACCGTGCTTGATGGAGCTTATGGTGACCCTTCCGCTGGAGATGTCGAAGCGCATGGTCCTGCCGTAATTGCCCCCCGTGTCCTCCGCCACCAGCCTGATGCGCTGCTCTCGCAGGGCCGCTTTGGTGGCCTCCACGTTGCGCTCCCCTATCTGCATGCCCAGGCAGGGGCCGGGGACGTTACGGGGATTGGTGGCGCCGGGGATGGTGAACATGCACGCTCCGCCCGCGATCTTAGCCTTGATGTCGGAGCGCCGCGATCCCAGCCTTTCCATCTCCTCCACCATGGCCTTTACGGCCGTGTCCGCGAATTTGCCCGGATTGCCCTTCTTGGAGATAGCGGTGGAATCCGGCAACATGACATGGGCCATGCCTCCTATGCGGCGTTTTTCGTCGTAAAGGACTATGCCCACGCAGCTGCCCAACCCGTAGCTGGCCAGCACGTGCGGGTTATGGGTGACGTAGTACTCCGCCACTCCTATGTTTACCGTCTCCTCCTGCACCTGCCCGTCACTCCCGTCCGCGATCTCTCCGCGCCGCCCCGGCATCGAGGCCCCACCGCTGCTGGCAAGCCCTGCCAAGCGGTCAGCAGGCTCCCTCGTGGCCTCGCCAGATCCGCTCAACCGCTAACCCCCAGCCTCCCCAATATAAGGTCCAGGGACCCCAGGTCCGGGAAAAGGATGAGATGGCCCTTGATCACGTGCTCCAAAATGTCGAACTCCGTCTCGATGACCAGCACGTAATCCTCGGACTGGCTTATCTCCACCAGGATGAAATCTATGATCGCCCCCGCCATGTCCATGGCAAAGCCCGGTACCGAGGGCCTCAGCAGGATGCCGGTCATCTGGGAAAGGGCGTTCAGATAAGAGCCCGCGAGGATGCTTCCCGTCTCCTGCAGCGCGGACTGCTCCACCGTGGACAGCTCCCCATGCTCCCCGCCGCTCACCATGAGGTGGGCAAGCTGGTTGGCGCTTTGCTCTTCCAATAGCAACAGCATGCTCCCCGAGGCATCGCCGCTGATATGAAGGTAGATGCCCACCACCGGCGTCTCCGCCCCTCCCACCAGGTCCGAGACCTTTACCAGAGGCACCAGGGTTGCCCGCGGAACGCTCAGCAGTACCTTTTTGTCCACCATGGTGGAAAGGGCGACGGCCGCGTTTCCGGAGCCGATGTTGCCTACCTCCCTGAGCGCGTCGAGCTGAAGGGGCGTCAACCCTCTCCCTTCCGTCATATCTCCTCCTCTCGTGGGAAACCTCTCGTCCACAACTTTCAGGATAACAGAGTCGGTATGTCAAGGATAAGCGCCACCTCTCCCGTGCCCAGAATGGTAGCGCCACCAAAACCCCGGATGCCCTTGAGAAAGCGGTCCAGGCTGGTTATGACTATCTCCTGTTGCCCCATTAGCTCGTCCACGGCGATGGCCACGCTCCTTGGCGCCGTCTCCACCACCACCACGGGAAAGGTCCCCTGCCCGTCTCCCTCCGGCAGCCCCAGACAGCGCCCCAGCCGCACCAGGGGCAGGGTCTCATCCCGCAGGAAGATGACCTCCTGACCTGAAACGTACTTTATCTCATAAGAGGAGATGACCGCCGTTTCCAGCACCACCCCCAAGGGGATGGCGTATATCTCGTTCATCACCTTCACCAGCAGCGCTTGTATGATCGCCAGGGTGAGGGGGAGCTTCAGGGCGAAGGTGGTCCCTTCGCCCTTCACGCTCTGCATTATCAACATCCCCCCCAGGGACTCCACCTTGTTCTTGACCACGTCCAGCCCCACGCCCCGGCCTGATACCCCGCTCACCTCCTCGGCGGTGGAAAAGCCCGGCATGGCCAGGAAGCGCAGGGCGTCTTCCTCGCTGAGCGACCTCGCCTCGTCAGCGGAGATCAAGCCTCGCTCCTCGGCGATGGCGAAGACCCTGGCGGCGTCCACGCCCTGCCCGTCGTCCTGCACCTCTATGGAGACGTAATTGCGGTCACGCCGCGCCGCCAGCTTGATGCTCCCCCGCCTCGGCTTCCCCCGGGCTTCCCTCTCCTCGGGGCTGTCTATGCCGTGGTCGACGGCGTTGCGCAGGAGGTGCATCAGGGGATCGCTTATCTCGTCCAGTATAGTGCGGTCGAGCTCGATGTCCCTTCCCTCGATGATGAAATCGACCTCTTTGCCCCGGCTTTTCGCCAGGTCGCGCACCATGCGCGGGAAGCGGTTGAAGATGTGCTCCACCGGCACCATGCGCGTCTTCATCACCTCGTCCTGCAGGTCGGCGGTGAGGCGAGCGGTGTGCGCCAGGGCCTCTTTAAGCTCCGGGATGTTGTAGGACGAGGATATCTCCTGCAGTCGGGTGCGGTTGATCACCAGCTCGCCGATGAGGTTCATCAGGTTATCCAGGCGGGAGATGTTGACCCTCACGCTCTGGGTGCGCACCGGGGCCACCGGGCCTCTCTCAGCCTCCCGCCGGCCGGCCTCCAGCGCGCTCTCCCTTTCCTCGTCCCCGCCCTGCGCTTCCATCTCCCGCGCTATCACGGTCCCTCCCTCGAAGGGAAGCGCCTCCACCTCCTGCACCTCGGCGATGGTCATCAACGACCTGCGCACCTCGCTGGCGTCCTCAGCGCTTTCCAGAATCACCTCGAAGGTGCGGTCGAACTTCTCGTCCTCCAGATCCTCCACTGAGGGATGGGAATCCACCACCCTTCCCAGCTGTGACAGTTTTTTGAAGATCATGAACACCCGCACCGACTTCAGCACGCAGTCCTTGTCCAGGGTCACCCTCAGACGGAGGTTTCGCGCCTCCGAAGGCTCCGCGACAGGCTCGGCGTGTTCCTCCGCCTTGCCCTCTCCCGGCTCCTCCGGCATGGGTTCCTCTTCCGAGGCCCCACCTTCCTCTCCGGGTCGCGTTTCTGCTGCCTCCTCGCGCGGCGCCGCTTCCTCTGCCGCTCCTGCCTCTCCAAGCTCTTTCGCTTCCTCCTCCTCGAGAGGCTTCGAGGCACTCTTTTTCGTTCCCCTCCTGGCCTTCCGCTGCGAGCCCACCTTGGCTACCGGCCCCTGCCCGCCCGCGTAGACCTGGCGCAGTGCCTCTATTAGAGGAGCGGTGTCCAGCACCTCGCCGCTCTCCTCGGCGATGGAGGCGACGATGGCTGCCAGCATGTCGAAACAGCTGAAAAGCAGGTCCACGATGTCCGTGCTGACCTCAATGTCCCCGCTGCGCAGCCCGTCAAGTACGTTTTCCATTTCATGGGAAAGCTCTGTGAGCTGGTCGAAGCCCATGGTGGCGGACATCCCTTTTAGAGTATGAGCGGAGCGGAAGATCTCCGTGAGCACGTCGGGGTTCCCGGGGTCTCTCTCCAGGTCCACCATGGCCTGGTTCAAGGCCTCCAGGTGCTCCTGGGCCTCGTTGATGAAGAGTTCCTTGTACTGGGAAACGTCCATGTCCATACCGTGGCGGTTTTACGTGCGCCCTAGATCAGCTCCAATATCTTGTCGGGGATCATCTCCAGGGACACCACCCAATCAATGCATCCCTTCTCTATGGCCGCTTTAGGCATGCCGAAGACAAGGCAGCTCTCCTCATCCTGGGCGATCGTGCCGCCCTTGTTCTTCTTTATCTTCTCCATGCCTCTGGCCCCATCCGAACCCATGCCGGTCATGATCACCCCTATGACCAGGGGGCCGTAGACCTCAGCCGCCGTGATCATGGTGGTGTCGATGCGCGGCGACGCGCCGGCGCGGTTCTGCGAGTCCATCAGCTCCACCCTGCCGCCGTCACGCATATCCGGCGCCACGATGAGATCCTTGCCGCCGGGGGCCACCAGGACCATGCCCGGCCGCAGGGGCTCGTTTTCCTCCGCCTCCTTGACCTGCATCTCGCAGAGGCTGTTGAGGCGACCCGCGAAGGAGCGGGTGAAGACGCCGGGCATGTGCTGGACTATGATCAAGGTCGCCGGGGTGTCGGCCGGAAAGCGCGGCATGATCTCCGCCAGCGCTTTGGGCCCCCCCGCCGATGCCCCGATCACCACCACCTTGCCGCTTCCTTTCGCGACGGCTTTCGCCCCCGCGGACCCCCGCCTTCCAGGCCGCGCCCTTCCCTTGAGGACCTCCCTGCTCGCCTGCGCTGCGGCACGGATCTTCAGCACCACTTCGTCTCGCACCTCCTTGACCGCGGAAGGATAGTGCGAGGGCTTGGCGATAAAGTCCACCGCTCCCAGCTCGAGCGCTTTCAGGGTGGCGGTGGCTCCTTTTTGAGCCAGGGCGCTGAGCATGATCACGGGTCGTGGATGCTTGCGCATGATGTATTCCAACGCGGTGAGCCCGTCCATCTCGGGCATGTGGATGTCCATGGTGACCACATCCGGGTCCAGCTCGGTCACTGCCCGGATCGCCTCCACGCCGTTGGAGGCGGTCCCCACCACTTCCATGTCTTCGCTGCCGGCTATCACGTCGCGGATCAACTTTCGCACCAAGGCGGAATCGTCGACGATCAAGACCCTGATCTTGCGGGACAAGCGGTTCACCTCCAGCCCCGCGGGGAAATCGGCCTACTCCTTGAGTGCCTTCTCCACCGCCTCGATAACCTTCGAGGGCTGGAAGGGTTTGATGATGAAGTCCTTCGCCCCCGCCTCCAACGCCTCGACCACCAGCGGCTGTTGGCCCATCGCGCTGCACATGAGGATCTTGGCGTTGGGGTCGATTTTCATGATCTGCTTGACCGCCTCGATGCCGTCCATCTCCGGCATGACGATGTCCATGGTCACAAGGTCCGGCCTCGTCTCCTTGAAGCGCTCTAC
>JACVJG010000045.1 GCA_015711875.1 Candidatus Solincola jinzensis
GGGCGCGGGGGAGGGACCCGCTGGCGGCTGCGGGGGGGATAAGCCTGGACAACGTGGCCGCTTACGCCGCCACGGGGGTGGATTTCATCTCCGTGGGGGCGATAACCCACAGCGCCAGGGCCCTGGACATCTCCCTCGACCTCGAGCCCCTGCGGGGATGATACGGGGGCGCAACGCGGTGAACAAAGCGCCGGCACCGACGTGTATGAGTAAAAGTAAACGATATAGGGCGTAATGGCGAGTATTGCAGGTCCTGGTACCGCCAGCGGATGAACTCGCATTATATCTAGGTGTATAAGTATAAGCATGATAACGAATATTTCCCCACTGCACATGGAGGGATGGCGGTCCGAAGACACATCCATTCAGCTTCCGCGCGCTTGAAGTAAGATGCCTGGACATGCTCACCTTGAGCTCGAGCGGCGCTGAACGTACACGCCCTTGAAAAAAAGCGATTCGCGGTTACGCGCCATCCGGCGGATCGGCCGGCTCGGCTCCGGGCGGTGTGAACGGGCACGGGAGGCGCGGCCAAGCCGGATCCTCAACGCCAGGCGACCCAAAACCTTTCGCGCCAATCGCATGGCGGTAGCGGCGAGCAGCTGGGATGCTTCCCTGCAGGCTCGCATTGCCCTCGCTGCGGGATATCCCGCCGGGGAGGCGCCGGTGGGCAAAAACGCAGTGGGGTGAAAGGGTCGCCGCGCGGGAGGAAAAGGGGGCGATGTTGTAGAATGAGATGGTGCTCATCCGTGACCAGGCATCGACCGGACCGTAGCCGCGAGGAGGGGTTGACGTGCTGCTGGCCATCGACGTTGGGAACACCCAGACGGTCATCGGGGCCTACCGCGATGCCGACCTGGTAGGCCACTGGAGGATATCCACCGACGCCAACAAGACCGAGGACGAGCTGGCCCTTTATTACCAGGGTTTTCTCATGTTAAAGGGGCTGTCATTCGCCAGCTTCGACGCCGTGATCATCTCCTCCGTGGTGCCGGCGGCCACCATGTCCCTGGAGCAGATGACCAGGGAGTACTGGGAGTTCGAGCCCCTCATCGTGGGGCATAACGTGGAGGCGGGCATAAAGATCCTCATCGACAACCCCGGCGAGGTGGGGCCGGACCGTCTGGTGAACGCAGTGGCGGCCTTCGAGCGCTACGGCGGGCCGAGCATCGTGGTGGATTTCGGCACCGCCACCACCTTCGACGCCGTCTCCAGGGCGGGTGAGTACCTGGGAGGCGCCATTGCGCCGGGGATAGAGATCTCCTCGCGCGCTCTCTTCAACGCCGCGGCGCGGCTGCCGAGGGTGGAGGTGCACCGCCCCGCCTCGGTGATCGGCAAGAACACGGTGTGGAGCCTGCAGTCGGGGATAGTCTTCGGTTTCGCGGGCCAGGTGGACCGCATCGTGGAGATGATGAAAGCGGAGCTGGGAAAGGAGGTCACGGTGGTGGCCACGGGAGGCCTGGCGGAGGTGGTGGTGGACGAGTGCCGCACCGTGGACGCCCACGACCCGCTCCTCACCCTGCACGGCCTCCGGCTCATCTACGAGCGATGTCGCGGGAAAGGGCCTGGATGAGGGCGTTCCCGAGGCGCGGTACGCTAACCCCCAGGTTTTATTGACAGCCATAGTCGCCACATATATTATGTTACGGGACCGAGAAAACGAGCCGGATAGCAGGCAAAACGCCCGCTGAAGGCTCCAAACGGATAAACCGGCCAGAGACGAAGCAGAGGTCGAAACAGCATGGCAGGATCCAAGTTGAAGGTCAAGGCGAGGAAGCCGGAAAAAGCCCACGGAGGGAAGAAGGCAGGCAAGCACCTTACCGACCAGCTGGAAGAGAAATATATCGGCACCGCTACAGAGGTCTTCAGCCGCATATCCGCCAAAGAGAACGAGATCCGCTCCAAGGTAAGCGCGGAAAGGGCCAGGGCGGAACGCCTCGTCGAGGACGCCAAGGGCGAGGCGGCGGCACTGAAGCGCAAGGCCACCCTCGAGGACATCGGCAGGGACGCCTACGACAGGATCATAGCGGAGGCGCGCGCCGAGATCGAGAACATCGAGAGATCCACCGCAGAAGAGATTTCCCGAGTGGAGAAAACCGGTGCCGCCAGGCTCGAGGCGGCGGTAGATCTCATCGTGAACGCCGTCCTTAAGGCCGGGGAGACGGGCTCATAAGGGCGGCGTTCGCGTCATCTGAGCAGGTGGCCTTTGGGAAGAACGTGAAAACGAAAAGCGGGAAGAAAATGCGGCTCTGCCGAACGGGGAACCGAGAGCTGAAACAGGGGAGGCGGAAATGCTTCTGACCATGTCGAAGGTGGAGATAGTGGGGGTGAAAAGCCTCTTCTTCCAGGTTCTGGAAGTACTGCAGGACCTGGGCACCCTCCATCTCGAGGACATCACCAAAAAGAGGGGGCCGCGCTACGCGGACCTCATCCCCATGGAGATGGACCCGGCCCTGGAGGAGGAGAGGAACCTGCTCCAGAACCTGGCCATGCGCAACAACGCCATCCTCGCGGAACTCGCGCCACCGGACGAGAAGATAAACCGGGCCGAGTTGGAGAAAAAGTACAACTCCTTCAAGGGCAAGTCCCTGGGGGAGATCTCGGCCATGGTGGAGGAGGAGGAAAAGGCGACGCGCGAACTGCTCACCTACAAGAACGAGCTGGAGGTGGAGCTCTCGCGCCTCTCCAAATATGAGCCCATCATCAAGAAGGTGTATCCCCTGGCCAGCAAGGTCACGGCCACGGAGAACTACACCTCCATAGCGCTTCTCATCGAGGAGCGCTACAAGCAGGTCCTTGAATACATCGAGAAGGAGCTGGAGAAGATAACCGCGGGCCAATGCGAGGTCTTTTCCGCCCGCGTGGACGAGAACACCCACGCCGCCATCCTGGTATTCCATAAACGCTATTCCGAACAGGTACACAACTTCCTGGCGGCGGAGAACGTCAACCAGGTGCGATTGCCCTCGGAGCTGGCCGACAAGCCCTATGATGAGGCTCTGAAAGAGATCGAGACCAGGTACCAGGAAATACCCCCAAAGCTGAAAAAGGTGAGGGAGGAGCTGGAGGAGATATCCAACAAATGGTACCTCACCCTGGTGGCCTTGAAAGACTACCTGGCTGACCGCATCGAGTCTCTCAACGCCATCCCCAAGTTCGGGCAGTCCGGGCACGTCTTCGTCATCACCGGCTGGATGCCTTCGGACAAGGTGGAGGAGACGCGCCGCATCCTGGAGGAGAAGTTCGAGGGCAAGGTGGAGCTCACCGAGGAGGTCCCCAGCCACGACGAGATGGAGGAGGCCCCCACCGCGCTCCGCAACCCGGGCGCCGTGCGGCCCTTCGAGTTCATCTACATGCTCATCAAGCCTCCCAAGTACGGGCATATAGACCCCACCTTCCTGGTGGCCATCTTCTTCCCCCTGCTCTTCGGATTCATGCTCGGGGATATGGGCTACGCCCTGGTGCTCATAGGCGTGGTCTTCCTTATGAAGCGCATCCTGAAGAAACGGGAGTCGAGGAGCCTCTTCTTCGAGCTCTTCACCAACGTGCTCTTGATATGCTCCATATCCTCGTTCATCTTCGGGTTGCTCTACTTCGAGTTCTTCGGCGACCTGCTCTTCCGCCTCTTCGGCTGGAAGGACGCCGCCGGCCACCTCGAGGTGCAGTGGGTCTGGGGATACACGTCCAACGGCAAGCCTTTCGGTTGGCCGGTGGAGCGCATCGCGCAGGCCAACCCCGACATGTTCAAACTGCTGCTCATCATAGTGATCGTGATAGGCGTGCTGCATATGGGAGGGGCGCTGCTCATCGGCCTCATCGACGGCATACGCCACAAGGACCGCAAGCACGCCATCGAGAAGGCGGGATACCTGCTCTTCATCCTCGGCCTGGTAGTCATCTTCGGCAGCCTGTGGGGCATCAAGAGCGCCAAGAGCGTAGCGGTTCCCCTGGGCGCGGTGATGGCCCTGGTGGGCATCGGGATGGCCGGTTATGGCGGTGGCTTCGGGGGCGGGCTGGAGGCGGCTCTCACCTTCGGCAACCTCCTGTCCTATGCCCGTCTCTACGGCATCGGTTTGGCCTCGGTGATCCTGGCCGAGGTCTCCAACGAACTGGGGGCGGAGTTCGGCGGGGGAGCCATGGTGGTGCTTGGGGTGGTGGTGGCTGCGCTGTTGCACACCCTGAACATAGCCCTGGGGGTGCTCAGCCCCTCCATCCAGTCCCTCCGTCTTAACCTGGTGGAGAGCTTCACCAAGTTCTATAAGGAATCGGACGTGGTTTACAAGCCCTTCAAACGATCAGGAGGTGAATAGCTTGGAACTCGGACTGATCGCCATCGGGGCGGCCCTGGCCATCGGGTTGTCCGCCCTGGCGACCGGTTGGTCGCAATCCAAGATCGGGGCCGCCATGGCGGGAGCCCTCGCCGAGAAGCCGGAGCTCGCCGGTAACGCGATCATCATGATCGCCATCCCCGAGACCATGGTGGTATTGGGATTCGTTATCTCGTTCTTGATCACGGGTTTGAAGCCGGGCGAATAGCCGCGGCGGAAGGTCCCGGTGCGAGCCGGAACATCTAAAAGACGGGAAGTGAGGGCATGTCGATAGAGGACATCCTGCAGGCCCTTGACGACGAGTGCCGGGCGGAATGCCAGGAGATATTCCACCGTGCGGAGCAGGAGGCCAAGCAGATCATAGAGCGGGCGCAGGCCGAAGCGGAGGCCATTAGGCGCGCGCGGCTGGAGAAGCTGGAGGCCGAGGCGCGCAGCGAGAGCATCTCCATGCTCTATTCCGCCCGTCTGAAGTCCAAGAACGCCGTCATTGCGGCCAAGGAGAGGATAGCGGAGGAGGCGCTGCGGGAGGCCGAGGCGCGCCTGGAGAAGCTGCGGGAGCGCCCGGACTACAAGGACGTCCTGGAGAGCCTGATCGGTGAAGGCCTCACCAGGGTGAGCGGCAGGGTGGTGGTCCGCGTCGATCCCGCGGACCGGGAGCTCGCGGAAGGGATCCTGCGCGAGAAGGGCCTTGATTACGTGCTCAGGGACGACATCAGCACCCGGGGAGGCGCCGTGGTATCGGACGCCGCGGAAAGGGTGACCATCATCAACACCGTGGAGGAGAGGCTCAACCGTGCGCGGGAGAAACTGCGCATGCAGGTCTCCAAGGTCCTCTTCGAGGGCGAGGCGGCGGCCGCGGCGGGAGGGGGGTAAGCCCCCTCTTTCAGTATGGTGACGCCCGCGACCCCTACGGTCGGAGATCGTGATGAAAGCTTGATGGCAATGGTTCAGGTACCGCTCAAGGATTACAGCTACGCCAACGCGCGGGTGCGCGCCATGTCCGGGCGCCTGCTGGAGCCTCATGTCTACAAGGAGCTGCTGGAGGCGCCGGACTACAACCAGACCCTCGCGGTGCTTGAGAACACGGAGTACGGGCCGGACATCGAGCACTTCATGCTCGAGGGTGCGCGTCCCACCACCATCGACCGCGCCTTCAACCGCAACCTGGTACGGACCTTCTCCAAGATCAAGGAGTTCTTCGTGGGCAGGCCGGAGGAGCTGGTGAACGCCCTTCTCTCCCGCTGGGACCCCTACAACCTCAAGACCATACTCAGGGGCATGCGGGCGCTCGTCCCCAAGGCGGAGATAACAAGGAACCTGGTTCCCATCGGGGCCATAGACCTGGTCACCCTGGAGGAGATCGTCGGGCAGCCGGACCTCAGGGCGAGCATAGACGCCATGGTGGTGCTGGGGCGCGAGTGGCCCATTAAATACGGCCAGGCCATAATGAGCCACCTCACCGAGTACCTGCGCGAACATGACCTCTCGGTGCTGGAGCTGGCCATA
Organism: Candidatus Solincola jinzensis; assembly: GCA_015711875.1. The sequence continues at coordinate 5,832 of JACVJG010000045.1, forward strand.
GACAAGTTCCATTACCAGGAACTGGGAAAGATACTGGACCGAGGGGACGCCGACACCGCGCTGGTGCGGGAGGTGATGGTCATGGAGGTGGACGCCGTGAACATCGCCACCCTCATGCGCATCTGCGGCCTTGAGCTCAAGGAGGCCCGCGTCGAGGATTACTTCGTCCCCGGTGGCACCATCGGGACCGCGGGGGAGTTCGCGAAGATATTGTCCCTGGGGCAGCCGGAGCAGGTCTACGAAACGCTCTTGCGCCGTATGCCCTATAAGGAGGCGCTGTCCAGCGCCTGGAAGGCCTTCGAGGAGAAGGGCGAGAGCGTCTTCGAGGATGAGATGCAGAAGCACATCATCAAGGCCTGCCTGAAGATGTCCAAGGATCCCCTGGGCATAGGGGTGATCATCGAGTACATGTGGAGGAAATACCTGGAGATAACCAACCTGCGCATCATCGTCAGGGGCAAGAGCATAGGTCTCATAGGGTCCCAGATACGCAAGGAGATGGTGCTGTTCGGCGAGGAGCAGAAGGGCGCATGATTTCGCGCCCGGGGGGTGAGCGGATTTGTATAAGGCCATAGTGGTGACCGACCCGGAGACGGCGGACGGCTTCCGCCTGGCGGGCGTCAGCGTGGTGGAGGCCGAGAACCCCGATGAGGCGCTGGAGAAGATCAAGCTCCTCATCGACGACCCCAACGCCGGCATCCTGGCGGTGAACGAGCATTTCTACAACCACATAGACGAGAAGACGCAGGAGAAGATCGACAGCATCTACCGGCCTATCGTCATCCCCCTTCCCATCAAGGAGTCGGTTGAGATGGCGGGGGAGAGGAGGGCCTACCTGGCCCGCCTCATCCACCGCGCCATCGGTTTCGACATCACCTTGCGGGGCAGGGAGGGCGAATAGGCGAAAGCGATGTTTGACGCCATAGGGATGTTCGCCTGGCGGAAGGATTTCTGAGAGACGGGAGAGTGTCGGGATGATCGTAGGAAGCATTGCCAAGGTATCCGGGCCCGTGGTGAGCGCGGAGGGGATGTCCGGCGCCAAGATGTACGATATCGCAAGGGTGGGAGAGCTTGGGCTCATCGGAGAGGTGGTGCGCCTGGACGGGGACGTGGCCATCGTGCAGGTCTACGAGGACACCTCGGGTCTGAGGGTCGGCGAGAAGGTGGAATGCACCGAGGAGCCGCTGCTGCTGGAGCTGGGGCCTGGCCTGCTTTCCTCCATATACGACGGCATCCAGAGGCGCCTGACCGACAGCGCCGAGAACTATGGCGATTTCGTGGTAAGAGGAGTCTCCACCGACGCCCTTCCCCGCGACCGCAAGTGGGCCTTTCAGCCCATGGTGGAAGTGGGGGACGAGGTGCAGGAAGGAGACGTGGTGGGGGAGGTGCAGGAGACCACCCACATAGTCCACCGCATTATGGTGCCCCCGGGGATGTCGGGACGGGTGGCGGAGGTGAAAGAGGGCGAGTTCACCGTGGACGAGACGGTGGTGGTCCTGGAGGGGGGCGCGGAGATCAAGATGTACCAGACCTGGCCTGCCCGCGTCCCCAGGCCGGTGAAGAAAAAGGAGAACCCCACCGTTCCCTTCATCACCGGCACGCGCATCCTCGACACCTTCTTCCCCATCGCACAGGGCGGGTACAGCATTATCCCCGGCGGTTTCGGCACCGGAAAAACGGTCACCGAGACCACCCTGGCCAAATGGGCTGACGCCGACATAGTTATATATATAGGGTGCGGGGAGCGGGGCAACGAGATAACCGAGGTGCTGGCGGAGGTCCCCAGCCTCATCGACCCCAAGACGGGGGTTCCCCTCATGCAGCGCACCATCCTGGTGGCCAATACCTCCAACATGCCGGTGGCCGCCCGCGAGGCCTCCATCTATACCGGCATCACCCTGGCGGAGTACTACCGCGACATGGGGTATAACGTGGCGCTCATGGCCGACTCCACCTCGCGCTGGGGCGAGGCACTGCGCGAGGTCTCGGGGCGCCTGGAGGAGATGCCGGGCGAGGAGGGCTACCCCGCCTACCTCGCCACCCGCCTCGCCGACTTCTACGAGCGCTGCGGCAGGGCGGTATGCCTGGGCAGCGACGAGCGCATGGGCTCCATCACCGCCATCGGGGCGGTCTCGCCCCCCGGCGGCGACTTCTCCGAGCCCATGACCCAGAACTCCCTGCGCATCACCGGTGCCTTCTGGGCCCTGGACACCTCCCTGGCCTACCGGCGCCATTTCCCGGCCATCAGCTGGATCAAGAGCTACACCCTCTACCTGGACCAGATCCAGGACTGGTACACCAAGAACGTGGCCGAGGACTGGCGCGCCTTGCGGGACAAGGCCATGAGCCTTCTGCAGAAGGAAGTGGAGCTGCAGGAGATCGTGCAGCTGGTGGGGCCTGACGCCCTGCCGGATTTCGCCAAGGCGGTGCTGGAGACCACGCGCATGCTGCGGGAGGACTTCCTGCAGCAGTTCGCCTTCTCCGACACCGACGCCTTCTGCTCGCTGCGCAAGGCCTACCTGATGCTCAAAGTAATCCTCACCTACTACGACTGCCTGGAGGAGGTGCTGGTGCAGGGGGTGCCCCTGCGCCAGGCCACGGAGCATCCCATCAAGAACGAGATCGCGCGCATGAAGGAGATACCCTCGGAGGACGCGGAGGAGAAGATATCCGACCTGCTCGAGCGCGTGCAGCGGGAGCTGAGGTCGCTGAGCGAATGGTAGGGATGAGAGGACGGGAGAGATAAGATGTCGAACGGAAGCGCTTTCCTGGCCACCACGGAATACCGCACCGTGGGCGAGGTCGCCGGACCCCTTCTCTTCGTGAGCAAGGTAAAGGGCGCCGCCTATAACGAGATGGTGGAGATCCGCTCCGCTGACGGCTCCGTGAAGTACGGCCAGGTCATCGAGCTCGCCGGAGAGCTTGCGGTGGTGCAGGTTTTCGGCCCCACGGCAGGCCTGGACGTGGACAAGACCAACGTGCGTTTCCGGGGCGAGGTGGCCAAGATGCCCTGCTCCGTGAACCTTCTGGGACGTATCCTCAACGGCATGGGCCAGCCCATCGACGGCGGGCCGGAGGTTTTCCCGGAGGAGGAGAGGGAGATCACCGGCTCCCCTATCAATCCCTGGAGCCGCGAGGAGCCCCGCGACTTCATCCAGACGGGCATTTCCGCCATCGACGGCCTCAACACCCTGGTGCGCGGGCAGAAGCTGCCTATCTTCTCGGGCGCCGGCCTTCCCGGCAACGAGCTGGCGGCGGCCATCGTGCGCAACGCCAAAATCCTGGGCGGCGAGGAGTTCGCCATCATCTTCGCGGCCATGGGCATCACCCGCCGCGAGGCCTCCTTCTTCCAGGAGAGCTTTGCCAAGTCGGGAGCCCTGGAGAGGGTGGTCTTCTTCCTCAACCTCGCCGACGACCCCACGGTGGAGCGCTTGCTCACCCCGCGCTGCGCCCTCACGGTGGCCGAGTTCCTGGCCTTCGAGCACGACATGCAGGTACTGGTGATCCTGACCGACATGACCAACTACTGCGAGGCGCTGCGCGAGATCTCCACCGCTCGTGAGGAGGTGCCGGGACGGCGCGGCTACCCCGGCTACATGTACACCGACCTCGCGTCCATCTATGAGCGCGCAGGCCGCATCAAGGGGAAGCCGGGGTCGGTGACCCAGGTGCCCATCCTGGCCATGCCCGACGACGACATCACCCACCCCATCCCCGATCTCACGGGATACATCACCGAGGGGCAGATCGTGCTCTCGCGCCAGCTGCACCGGCGCGGCATTTTCCCGCCCATCGACGTGCTGCCCTGCCTCTCGCGCCTCATGAACCTGGGCATCGGGGAGGGGAGGACGCGGGGGGACCACCGCGGAGTGGCCGACCAGCTCTACGCCTATTACGCCGAGGGCGTGGACCTTCGCCGCCTGGTGGCCATCGTGGGTGAGGAGGCCCTCACCGACCAGGACCGCATGGCCCTGAAGTTCGCCGATGCATTCGAGCAGAACTACCTCGACCAGAAGGACGAGAACCGCGAGCTGGAGCAGACCCTGGAGCTGGGGTGGAAGCTCATCAGCATGATGCCCCGGGAGACCATCAAGCGCATCAAGACCGAATACATCGACAAGTACTACAACCCTGAGGCGGCGCAGGAGTTCACGGCCGCCGAGGGTTGATGCCTGCGGTAGGAAACGGGCGGTAGGGAGAGATGGAGCAAGTACACCCCACCAGGAGCGAGCTGCTCAAGCGCAAGGCCAACCGTACCCTGGCGGAGCAGGGTATGAACCTGCTCAAGCGCAAGCGCGACGCCTTGCTGGCGGAGTTCATGCCCATCATCGACGAGACCATGCGCCTCTCCCTGCGCCTGGAGAGGGTGACCGCCGACGCCCAGTTCGACCTGGCCATGGCCAAGGCCAAGGAAGGGGGGCCGGCGGTGCGCTCCGCCTCCTACGCCACCCAGGGGGAGGTGCTGGTGGACATCACCGGCACCCATGTCATGGGGGTTCCCATCCCCGTGATCCGCAAGGGCCAGAGCACCATGCGCAGCGTGCTCAAGCGCGGTTACAGCATCACCGGCGTTTCCAGCCGGGTGGACTCCGCGGCGGAGAAGTTCGAGGAGATCATCGACGTGATCATCGAGTCCGCGGACATCGAGACCCGCCTGCGCCGCCTGGGGGAGGAGCTGCGCAAGACCAACCGCCGCGTCAACGCCCTGGAGAACATCGTCATCCCCGACTTCGACGAGCAGATAAAGTTCATACAGATGAGCCTGGAGGAGCGGGCGCGTGAGGACATCTTCCGCCTCAAGAAGGTGAAGAAGGCCCTGGAGCGCAAGGAGGAGGCCCGCCTGGAGAGGCTGAAGGCCTGAGCATTCCCCATCCTCCCTCTTGGTCCCCCTGACACGGAAGGCTGCGCAGGCCGCATTAGGCCATCGCCCCGTCTGGCGGTCGTCTCTCGAGGCACCGGGCCCTCTCGCTTTCGGCATTCCCTCTGCGTACAGATGGTTATACCCACGAGGTTACCGGCTACGCGCACTCTCTGATAAGGTCCCCCAAGTGCCCTTCGCCTCCGCGCCCGCGCCCTTTCCGCGTTAACGCAACCATAAGTGTGAAAAGCCATATCCTGCCATGCCGCCCTCATACTGATATCGCTTTAGGCGGTTTCACTTCCTACGCTTTCCGCATAGGATCCTAGAGCGGCAGGTCTATGTCCATGCAGCGCCACCTCACACAACCCTTCTCATTTCCAAATCAGCGCTACCAAATAATAGTAAAGCCATTTCCTGCCATGTTCCCCTCATGCTGGAATCGCCTTGGGCGGTTTCACCTCCTCCGCTTTCCGTATAAGATCCTAGAGCGGCAGGTCTATGTCCATGCAGCGCTTCCTCTCCCAACCCTTCTCTTCCCTCCAGCGCAGTCTGGCGCAGTGAACATGGGGTGGGACTGGGTATCAGGAAAGACCCCCACGTTCCCCCCCCGGAAGACGAGAGCCCCCCAGGGCGAAAAGTGGAGCGCTCACCGTGCCGGCGGAACCGCCGCCCGTCCGCCCTCCC
>JACVJG010000046.1 GCA_015711875.1 Candidatus Solincola jinzensis
CCGGGGGCAGCCGACGCCCACGTGGTGGTTACCTACCTCACCCCCGGTGGGGTGCCGGTGCCGAAAAACCACACCGCCCCCGCCAACTCACGTTACACCATCTATGTCAACAGCAACCTCGGCTTGGACTTCGAAAACTCCTTCACCGTGCAATCCGACCAGCCCCTCATAGTGGAGAGGCCGATGTATTTCCGCTACTCCGGCCTGGGAAATCACGACTGGAGAGGGGGACACGACGCCATGGGTTCCACCCAGCTCTCGCGCAGGTGGTACTTCGCCGAGGGCTATACGGGAGACGGCTTCGAGGAGTGGCTGACGGTGCAGAACCCCAACGGCGACTGGGCCACCCTGGATGTCACCTACTACGTGAACAACGGCCTGCCCATCAAGCGCCGGCACTACGTCGGGCCCACCTCCCGTTACACCATCAGCGTGAACCGGGACGCGGGGGAAGGCGTGGAGGTATCGGCATCCATCGAGTCGGATCTTCCGGTCCTGGCCGAGCGCCCCATGTATTTCGACTACCAGGGATCCATGGACGGAGGCCATATCGTCATGGGCTGCAACCGCCTGGCGACGGACTGGTATCTGGCGGAGGGGGCCACCTTCGACCCCTTCACCGAGTACATCACCATCCAGAACCCAAATCCCGTCGCCGCCACCGTGGCGGTGTCGTATTACACCCCCGGCGGAGCTCCCATAACGCGCAACCATACCGTGCACGAGCACTCGCGCTACACCATCAACGCGGGGCTCGACTCCGGGGTGGCCTCGGAACTCTCAGCCTACCTGCACTCCAACCAGCCTATCATCGTTGAGAGGCCCATGTACTTCAACATGTTGTGGGGAGGCCTGCCAGGGGGCCATTGCGCCACCGGGGTCAACTCCCCCTCCACGCAGTGGTACTTCGGCGAGGGTTACACCGGCTCCGGCTTCGACATGTGGCTGACGATACAGAACCCCGGGACGGTCACCGCCAACATCACCGTCACCTACAACGTGCAGGGAGGGACGCCGTTCACCAAGCACCATACCGTGAACCCACAGAGCCGCTACACCATCGACGTGGGCTCGGACGCCGGCAAAGACCTTCAGCTCTCGGCCTACATTCAATCCGACCAACCGGTTATATGCGAGCGTCCCATGTATTTCTTCTACCAGGGCTACCACTCGTATGACTGGCCGGGAGGCCACGACTCACAGGGCTTCGCGCCTTGAGCGAAAGCGGGAAAGAGCCAGGGGCCCTCGCCGACGGCAAAAAAGAGATGCTGCAAGCGGGAAACGAAAAAGGAGCCAGGGTTCGCTGTCCCTGAAAACAAGCCGCTCCGGGGTGGCGAATACGGCGGTTTCCAGCGCTTCATGGAGGCGGAAAGGTCAGGGCGCTCATGGAAAATCCATACATATACAAGAGCTGCAAGCCCGAAAACGAGGGATACGCGGAGGGTTTGCGGAGGGTTGCCCCGTTCTGGGTGCGCGATATCCGCAGCTTATTCTAAAATGGTCGCATGGAGGAGGATATCCGAACCACCGATTTCGTGGATTACCAGGCCATCTTCTCCCACGCCCTGGTGCTGGTGGGAAAAGGTTCGAGCGTGAGCGATGCTCTCGAGGCCTGCGTGCGGGAACGCTATCCCCTGACCTGCAGGGATATCATCGCTGAAGCCGGCCTTGTCCTCCGCCGCCTCAAAGAGGAGCGGGGCTGGGGCTCTCTGCGGGCGTTGCGCGAGCTGGCGGATCGGCATGGGCTCGCAGAGGAGCTGCGCTCAAGGGGGGATTCCACAGAGGGCGCGCATCGCGGCCTCCGCTCGGAGCATGCCGTGGCGGATTTTCCCCGCGTCTTCGCTCTGGCGCAGCGCAAGCGGCAGGCCGGGTTCTCCCTCGAGGATTCCCTGGAGATGGCGGTACGTGAGCTATACCCTCAGACCTATCGCAAAGTGAGCGAAAAAGCGCTCGAATACGTGCGCATGGCGGCCCGGAAGCGCAACGTGCACGAGTTGAGGGCGCTCAGGGAGCTGGCCGAGGACGTCGAGCTCTTCCGCTCCCTGGAGTCGCCAACCCCGGACTGAGAGGCGTTCACCCACCTGTTGCCAACGCCAACACCAGCGCCAGCAAGCCCAGGCAGAGCGCTACGTTGAATATCCCCACGATTATCCCCGCCAGCGCCAATCCCTCACCCTCCAGGCTCCCATTCGCCTCTCGGATGCGCTGCCGGGAGGCAAACCCAAGGGCGATGGCGGCCACAGCGGGGAAAAAGGGGATGGCGATAAAGCTGATCAAGGCGCAGATGAGGGAGATGATGGCCAGATCATCCGTCTTGCGCGCCCTGAATGGGGCCTGATAGGGATAAAGAGTATGGTGGAGATATGGCGCTTGAGGATAGGGCCGCGGATAATCGCCGTAAGGGCTCCAGGGCATGCCGCCAGGCGGCGGAGCCGCATAGCCGAAGGCCGCCTCCCGCGACGGGTAGGGCGGATGCGGAGGAGGCGCCCCACCCCCGGAAGATGCCGCAGACGGTGGCGGCGCAAGCGGCTCCGCGGCCCCTCTTCCCCACGCCTCACTAGCCCCGGGAGTTCCCGAGCTCTCACCGCCGCTCACAGACGCTTCCCCAACGCCTTGGGGGGAAGCCGCCTTCAGGCTCGAGCCGCAAACATGGCAGAACGCCGCCGAGGCCGGCATCAGCTTTCCACAGCTCGCGCAGGCCAGGTATCCGCCTTCCTCCCTCGCCCCTGCCCCTTGCCCTGCCCTCTCATCGTCCATGAGGCCTCCCTTGCCCGTAAAAGCATTCGCCTCCCTTATGCTCACCCCACCGCTCGCAGCAGGCGGGCAGCATCACGGGTCATCATAAAACGACATCGCCTCCACAGCCCTCCCTCCGCCACCCCTCGCCGTGAGCGAAAACCTGGTTATCACAATATTTTAAAACCGCACGGCGCGTCGGAAAACCTGGTGTGATAGATACCGTTATGTGCTCCCATCGACCCTCTCATTTGGACACCTCCTTCTTTTACTCTTTAGCATTTTAAGCAAATCATAGGGGGTGTCCACCATGTTTCTGAACCTGGGCACCTGGCCAAGGCCGATCTCGCTTTGCGGGCGGCTCTTGATCCCGGCCAGCGGATAGGAAAACTCTGGGACTATCCACATGGTCGCTCTTTGAAAGCGCGACCCCGAACGTAGAGGGCAGGCGAAAAAGCCCGCGAGATCGCCGAGCTGATCCCCCGGCGCGCAGCGTCGTCACTTTGGTGTCCATGCGGCACGCATAAACCCGCGGCATCAACGGGATGGGTATGAGGGCCGTGAGCTGCGGGACGGTTATCCCCCACGCCGCCCCTCGGGTTTATCATTGATAGCGAGGGCCAAGGCCACGACCAGCGCGGCGTCAGCGCACCCGGGGCTCATGTGATATCATGACCCGCGTCGTTCACCGCCTCTATAGCGCTCTGGAAAAACGGCGCAACAGGGTCGCGGTTCCGCAGGGCACTACGGCGAGATACCCGGCGTCGTCCGGATATGACGGCTTAAAAGGGGTGAGATCATGATAGCGATCATCTGCGCCACCCCGTGGGAGTTCAGGGCGGCCCTGGACGCGTTCCACACGGGTCGGGAAACGGAGGCTCCCACGGGCATGCGTGCCTATCTTGGGGAATGCGGCGGCCGCGAGGCGATAGCGCTCTGCGTAGGGGTTGGCAAGGTCGCCGCGGCGGCGGGAGCGATGTTCCTCGTGGAGCGCCACCGGCCGCAGGAACTGCTGGTTTTCGGCACCGCGGGGGCCCTATGCGACGAGGTAAGGCTGGGAGACCTGGTGATAGCGGAGGAGGTTATCCCCGCAGACACCGGGATCGCCCACTCCGGGGGGTTTCATACCACGGGACCGGGAATGCATGAAGGGGGAAAGCTGGTCTTTCATCCCTCCTTCGGCGCCGCACCCGAGTTATCGAGGAAAGCCGCGATAGCGGCCTCATCCTTATCCCTGCCCTACCGGGTGGGAAAGGTGCTAACCTGCGACCAGGTGGTCCTGGACCCCGGGCTGCGACGCCACCTTGGGGAGAGCTTCCAGGCCCTGGCGGTGGAGATGGAGGGAGCAGCGGCGGCCCAGGTGGCGGAGGGAGCCGGGGTGCCCTTCCTGGCCGTGAAGGGCATAAGCGACGAGCTGTCCCATGACTTCCAGGGCCTGGAAAGGGCTCTACAGTATAAAGGGCAGAGCAGGAGCAACCTGTGGAAAGAGCGCGTGAAGCTCTCGGTGGAGGACCCCTCGGTCATGGACAAGGCCAGGGAGCTGGCGCGGGGCAGGGACCTCGCCCTGCAAAGGCTGGGAAGTTTCCTCTGCGCGTTTCTGGGGTCGGGTTAGCCTGCGCCGAGCCTATCCCGCCGCTTCCACGCCCGCGCAAACGCTGCCGTACGTGATTCCAGCGATCCGCGCGTAGTTCCATGCGCGTTTCGCGGAACCCTTCCTTCGAGCCCCATTGGCGACCATGAAGAGGCAAGGCAAGGCGTCGTCTTTTACGGTGTTTATGTACTTATATAGCTCAAGCTCAGCGAACCCCCTCGCGTGTGGCATCCTGTCGGCGCTTCCGTCAGCCAAGACCCGTCATCGACCGCCTCACCGGCGCTGCCGCCCAGATAGAAGTAATCAGCATATCCTGATCCGCCCGGGATAACGCTTCCAGCGTGTTCGTGTCCACCTACCTGGTGAAACCAGCGCCGTTGCCCCCGGTCATGCCGTCGCGTTATGGGGAGGGCCGCGCCAAGGTCAGCGTATAGCTGACTTCAATCCATCCATGCTTTCCGCAAGTGGAGCGGTGAAGAAAAAAGTGGAACCCTCTCCCGGGGAGGACTCCACCCAAACCCGGCCACCCCAGCCCTCCACCGCCCTCTTCACGGTGGCGAGGCCGATCCCAAGACCAGGTTCCTCCCCGCTCTGAAAGCGGGTAAAGGGCTCGAACACCGCGGGGAGATCCTCGGCCTCAATGCCCGTGCCATTATCTTGGACGAACACCACGGCCTCTCCCCCCGCCACCCTTCCTCCGACCTCGATCACCGGCGGGCGCTCTTCGCTCGAATATTTCAGGGCGTTATCCAGGAGGTTGGAGAGCACCTGGTTCAGCTTCAACGGGTCCACAAAGATGGAAGGCAGGCCTTCCTGGACCTGGATGATCGCCCCCCTGTCCCTCACCTCCATCTCCCTTTCCACCAACAGCTCCCGCGCCATCTCCGCTGGGTTGACCACCTGCGACTCCCCCTCGGCCTTGCCGGCGCGGGCATACTCCAGCAAAGACGATACCAGATGCCGCATGCGCCCCACGGCTTTCAGTATGCGTTCGGCATATTCGCTGCCCTCCTCCCCCAGCTCGCTGTTCTTGCGCTCCAGCAGGAGCTCAGCGAAGCCCTCGATCACCACCAGGGGAGCGATAAGATCGTGGGATATAGTGTAGGAGTAGGCTTCCAGTTCGCGGTTTTTCTCGCTCAACTCCCGCGTGCGCTCTTCCACCCTTTGCTCCAGCTCGCGGCTCTGGCGGACGAGATCTTCCTCCAGACGGGTCCTCCTCGCGCTCAGTTCCGCCACCACCGCGCTCACCAGGAGAAAGGATGCGCTTCTCGCAAATTCGACCCACAGGGATACCGGCAGCGAGCTGAAAAGCCTCGATACCAAGAGGACCGCGCAAAGCCCCACCGCGACCCACATGCCGCGATGACCCCACCAGAGGGCCGCCAGCACCACGGGAAGATAGAAAAAATGGGTGAAGACGATGTCGCTCTTCTTCACGTGATGGAACCAGGCCATGAGAAAGAGCCCCATGGCAACGAGCAGGCCCATGAACGCCAGTTTGGCCTTTGCGTGAGGGTCAGGTCTCAAAGCGCTCTCCCCCTTGTTACAAAAGACGAGACCACTAATAACACGCATCGCGACCAGGGGCAAGTGCCGCAAAGGGGCGGGTGCCCACGCCAGCCGCCTTCCTTTAAATGACACGCGGGATATCGCCCATGCCAATCTGCCCGCACATACCCAATGCGCAAAGCGTCAGCTCGGGCACCGCTGGAAGAACCCCGACGGGCAAAAGGATGCATGAGGCACCTGTCCCCGGCCGCTGCTATAATATTGCCATGAGCGGAGAGAGCAACGAAAAAGCGGGTTGGAAACGCCGCCTGCTCGCGGCCCTTCTGGGCGTCACCGGGCTGGGGACGGCGATTTTCTGGGCGCTTTTCTTCAGCGGGAAGATCCAGGCCACGGAGACGGAGCAGGACGAGGCGTTCGAGCGCGCCTTTCCCCTCGCCGACGCCTGGATGAGCTCTCTTGCCATGCTCGCCGCCTGGCACATGTGGCGAGGCGAGCGAGAGGGGGAGTTCCTGGGCACCGCGGCGGGAAGCGCCCTGGTGTTCCTGGCCCTTATGGATATCCTCTATTCCCTCGAGAACCGCAAGTACTGGCCCCTGGATGCGGATCGCGCCACCATGCTGGCCATCCATCTCTGGACCCTGGGGCTGGGGGCATCCACCCTCGCGCATCTATGGAAGTCCGCCAGGGATGAGGGCCGGGGCGGGGACACGGTCTTATAAACAGCAAACGGCTGCCACGTCGGCTCTTGGTCTCTCGCGGGATCACGGCTCACTCCGAGACTGAAACCCAGCTTCATGGCTGCTACGTAACGGCTCGTGGCCCTCCCGCGGCAAGAGCGAGGGTGGGGGATCCAGGGGTTCATCCGCCGCGATCCCAGGAGAAGGTGAAAACTCCTTCCGCCTTTCTCCCCAGTGCCAGGGCCCCTCTCGCCCTCCTGCCGATGGCGAGGGCGCCCACGCTGTCCTTTCCCAGGGCCACGGAGCCCGAGGCTTTCAGCAATCCCATGGCCACCGCGCCCGAGGAAAACACCCCTAACGAGACCGCGCCGGAGGAGAGCAAGCCCACTGCAAACCTGCCCATAGCCACGAGGCCAACCGCCTTGTCGCCCACGGCGAGAAGGCCGTAACGGAAACCATTGCCCATATTCCATAGCGGTACGCCCAAAACCGTCGTCCTCGAAACCCTCTCCTTCATGGCCTCCCCTTTCCATGAGGTGAACGGCCTGCGTCCTTATCATGAGCGCACATGACGTAACCCCCGAACGCCGGGGATAAACTTCCACGCATGACCCACGCTCACGCCCCAGGGTCCAGCCGGGAATCTCCCGGCTGATCCGGCATCTTCCTTAGCCCGGACGCGCCGCGTGCCTATCCCCTGCCGGAGGACTTTTTCGCCGCCTTACCCATGGGCTTGCGAGTGCCGGCGGGCTTCCCCGTCTTCTTTCGTCCCGTCGCGGGGGAGCATACCTGCTTTCCGTCCCTGTTCCTCGGGCACCGCTCTATGAGCCACTCCGATACCTTGGGGGCCAGTTCCTTCTGGGAGCGCGAGCTCACGTATATGCCGATGTGGCCGCCCGGGAAACTGTAGAGGGTCTTGTCCTCGCTTCCCACCAGATCGTTCAGGGGTATGGAGGAGGCGGGCGGCACCAAATGGTCCTCGGTGGCGTAGATGTTCAGCAGGGGCATGGTTATCCTCTTGAGGTCCACGCGCCTGCCGCCGATCTCCAGCTCGCCCTTCACCAGCTTGTTCTCTTGATAGAGGTCCTTGAGGAACTTGCGGTAAGCCTCCCCCGCCTGTGCGGGGCTGTCGAAGATCCACTTCTCCATGCGCACAAAGTTGGCCACCGTGGCGGGGTCGTCCAGGTTGTCCATGAGCCCGACGTACTTGTCCACCATGAGTTGGAAAGGCTTGAGCATGAGGAAACCCACGTTCATGAACTCCCCGGGGATGATGCCCATGGTGTCCACCATGTTGTCGATGTTCATGTGCTGGCTCCACACGTTGAGCAGGCCATCGGTGGTGTGGAAATCGATGGGGGTTACCATGGTCACCAGGTTGCGTATCTTCTCCGGGTACAGCGCGGTATAGATGACCGTGAAGGTCCCGCCCTGGCACACCCCCAGGAGGTTGATCTTCTCGCAACCGGTGCGCTCTCGCACGCAATCAACGCAGTCGTTGAGATAGACGTCGATGTAGTCCTCCAGGGTCACGTATCGGTCGCCGTGGTCGGGATAGCCCCAGTCGATGATGTAGATGTCCAGCCCCTGCCCCAGGAGGTTGCGGATAAGGCTGCGGTCCGACTGCAGGTCCATCATGTACTGGCGGTTGACGAGGGCGTAGCAGATGAGGATGGGCGTGGGGCAGGAGAGCTCCTCGCCTGGGAGATAATGAAACAGCTTCATCTTGTCTTCTTCGAAGACCAGCTCCTTGGGGGTGGGCTCCACGTCCACGTCCGGGATGCTGGTGAGGATCTCGGCGCCTTTCACCAACTTGCGGTTGATATCCTCCAGCTCCTCCACGAAGAACTTCGGGTCCATGAACTCCCTTAGCATCGCTACTCCCCCTCCTCGGACGCCCTCAAACCGGCCAGCTCCTTTTTCAGCGCCCTGACGTCACGCTTCAGCCTGTCCACGGTCTTGTAGAGATGGTCCATCTCCGAGCGGTTGGGGAAGGGGAGCTCCTTGGTGACCTCCTCCACGTAGGCCTGGAAAGCGCGGCGGAACTGCATGCCCCGGTCCACCAGCGATCCCAGTAGCTTGGAGAACTCCTCGGTGCGGAAAAGCTCGATGTAGATGTCCTCGTTGGTCTGCCACCACAGGCGGTAGAGGTCCCGGAAGGACATGGGCTCGCTCTTTCCCTCCGCCTGCATGGCCGCCAGCCGCTCCTGCAGCTTTTCCAGGCCTTTGCCGCCCGCTCCCTGGAGGGAGGCGTAGAACTCGGAGAGCACCAGGTTGAACTCGTTGAGGGAATCCACCGCCCTCACCAGCTTCTCCGCCGCCTCACGGTAATAGCCCATCACCGGCGCCCGTAACAGGCGCCCGAAGCTCTCCTCGTAGGCCTTTCTCCATCCCTCGTACAACTCGACTGCGGCTTCCGGCGAGGGCTTGTCGAGGCTCATCCCCCTCGCCATCGCCTCGCGGGCGTAGTCATACCAGGGAGCCCATATCTTGGCCAGCAGGCCGGAGGCCATGAGCGGGATCTCCCCCGAATACAGCTCCGCTATCCACTGCAATTGCTCCGGCAGGGCGGGGGCGAAGACTTTACGCACCAGTTCGCGATAATCGTCCGCCCATTCCTCCAGCAGATCCCCCAGAACCTTGATGTCCAGCTCCCCGCCCTCGCCCACCGCCCTGCGGTAACGCTCGTACATCCCCATCCACATGGCGTAAAGATGGGCGTAAACATCGGCGCTCTGGAACATCTTGGCAAACGTCTCCGGCCCCACTCCCTGGGCAGGGGTATTGAACCTCTCCATCATCTCACGCGTGAACTCCAGCCACTGGCGGTAGAGATCGCCGGGGGTATCCGCCTTTCCCCTCTCGTCTCCTTCCCGCGCTTCCTCCCGCCGCCCCCAGGCACGCAGCCACATGTCCATCCAGCCGCGGTAGGCCTCGGACTGCATCTTCTGCCAGGTCCTCCACATGTCGGACCACGCGGCTCCGCTTTCCTGCATGTCTTGCTCTCCCCCTTACTCCTGCCCTATGAGCTCCTCCATCTTGCGCAAACCGTCCTCCAGGTTGCGCCGGAAATCCTCGCGGCTCTTGCGCATGCTCTCCATCCAATCCGCGAGGACCTTCTCGCCCTCTTTGCGCGCGTCCTCTCCCTGTTCGAGGATCATTTTCCAGACTTTTTCCATCTGCTCTTGCACCGAGTTCACGGCGTCGAAGGCCATGCGCATGCCCGCGCGCATGCCCTCGACCATCATCTTCTGCATCATCTTGGGATCCATCCTCACACCCCTTTCCCTTATCGACTCAAACAGAAGCCGGCCTTGATCGCCGCGGGTTCTCTCGACCATCATCCTACCCGCCAGCCACACTTGCGCGCGCTGCCGCCCGCAACGGAATGGTCTTGCGCGCTCAGCGCCTACGGTTATGGTTCCTTCGCGCGCTCCCCTCTAAACATCAAGGCCCCGCACCCTCGCCGGCCCGCCCTGCCGGGCTTGTAGCCGCCCCTACCGAGGGTAGAACACGCTAAATCATCGGACGCTCCGCCCGCCTCCTTTAACCGCTGCCGCCACATCCGCGAGACCTCCCCGCGCCAGTCCACGAGTGACTTCCCCATGCCCAGCTTGCATCGCTTGGAAGCAATGAACTCGCCGTGCGGGCAAAGCCGTTCCGGCTCCCCTGCTCGCGGCACAAGGTTGGAAGGCAAGAGGGCAGGCGCTTCTTCCCGAGGCCCGCGGTCGCGACGGGATGAAAGGGGCCTCCGTCTCAGCAGGGCACAGGACCGGGCGGATATGATGGCGCCGCCGTGAAAAAGACCCGGCCGGGATTCCTTTATAAAGAGGCAGACCGTGAGCCCACACCGGGAGGCAACCCCGCCCCTGGCAGTACATCGCGCCAGTAACCAGGCCGGGTCGCCTCGGTTGAAGGCCCTGGCTTCACCCGCATTTCCCTGCAAAGTACCGCCCTTGCTTCCGGCCTTGGATGCCGTCGCGTCTCGGCGAGCGTTCGCGGTTTAACCATGTTGAATGGCCACCCCACCTTGACAAACCAGCCATGGGCGAGAGGAAGAAAGCGGCGTTCCCCTATCGGCGCCAGGTAAACGCTTTCCCCTCTCCGCGATGTGGGCTATATTGTAGGCGGCAAACATGACTGTCCCGGCGGTGGAAGGATCTTGTAAGGGGTGAAACAGATGCCCGTGAAGCCTTTCCTCAGGTTTTTTGTCTCCATCTTCGCCGCCTTCTCCCTGGCCGCCCTGGCGGTGGGATGCGGCAGTGAGCCCCTGGGCGATTACCAACAACGCGTGGGGGAGATCAACCGCGAGTCCGCCGAGCTGCTGGCGGAGGCCGCCCACCTCATGGAGGAAAGCGGGCAGGATGGCCACGGGGAAGCCGCGTCCATCGAGGAGCTGGTCGAGGAGCTGCGCGTGGCGGCTCTCGAGCTCTCGAGGGTGAAGGTGCCTGAAGGCCTGGAGGGATTCCAGGAAGACCTGTTGGCGCTGTATGGGGGCACCGTTTCCGCCCTGGAGGTTCTGCTCTCCACCCTGCGACCCGTGGCCGTGGAAGGGGGATCCGGCCATGCAGAGGAGACGGCCACGAAACACACAGGCGGCGAGGAAAGCGCGCACGAGGAAGAGACCTCCCTCGGCGAAGAGAGCGCCCATGAGGAGGAGATGACGACAGGTCACGAAAAAGAGGCGACGGGCGAGGAGCCGCACCCCGATACCGGCCACTGAGCGCCCTGCGCGCTTTCCGCATACCGCTCTAAGCGACGCAATCCAGCTTGAAAGGCGCCAGCTGCGTGGCGAAGCCGCCCGCTTTCGCCGCTTTCGCAGGGTGTATAATC